>NZ_JBWKWB010000011.1:0-8221 GCF_059421985.1 Pseudomonas sp. GW821-FHT02A11 | reverse complement strand
TGCTTTTTGCAGCCAACTGTTCAACCAAGCCCGGCGCAAGACGAAACTGTAGATGCCCCAAGCCAGACGCAGGACAAAGCTGTAGAAGCCCCAGGCCAGACGCAGGACAAAAAACTGTGGGAGCGAATTCATTCGCGATGCGGCGTTGCAAGCCCCACATCTGTGACTGCTGAAAGACCGTCTCGCGAATGAATTTGCTCCCACAGGGGATCGGGGCAACCGGGCAGCCTGTGCATACCCACGTCAGCGCCTAAATTTGCCGGAGCTGCGCTCGTTCTTCCCAGATAGCCAAGCGCACCGCCCTCCCCGGCAACGCGCTTGCTGCCCGACCTGAACGGCGAATCTGACTGAGATGGCAATGACTAAACCGCGTTCGAAAAAAGCCCTGTACCTCGGCCTGCCGCTGACCGTCGCGATGGCCGCAGCCGCTGGCTTCACGGCCTGGGAGCTGTGGTTCAGGGATGGCCCTGGCTACCCGCTGAAGGTGATGCAGCAGGCGGACGAGATACAGGAGCGGATCATTTCCTTCGACAGCCACATCACCGTGCCGCTGGAGTTCGGCACCGCCGGTAACGAAGCCGACAAGGATGGCGACAGCCAGTGGGACCTGGTCAAGGCCGGACGCGGACGCCTCTCTGCTGCCGCGCTGACGGTGTTCGGCTGGCCGGAAATCTGGAATGGCGCCGACGCGCCGCACAAGCCCACTGCCGGTTTTGTCGAGGAGGCGCGCAACCAGCAGGAGGTGCGCTACAAGATCATCAAGGGCATCGTGCGCGACTTCCCCAATCAGGTCGGCATCGCCTACACCCCCGACGACATGCGCCGCCTGCACGGCGAAGGCAAGTTCGCGATCTTCATCAGCATGCTCAACGCCTACCCGCTGGGCAACGATTTGAGCCTGCTCGACACCTGGACCGCGCGCGGCATGCGCATGTTCGGTTTCAGCTATATCGGCAACAACAGCTGGGCCGACTCATCGCGGCCTTTGCCGTTTTTCAATGATTCGCCCGATGCCTTCGATGGCCTGAGCGACATCGGCAAGCAGGCCGTGCACAAGCTCAATGACCTGGGCGTGATCATCGACGTCTCGCAGATGTCGACCAAGGCCCTGGAACAGGTCGCGAAGCTGAGCCGCACGCCGCTGGTGGCCTCGCATTCGGCACCAAGGGCGATGGTCGACATCCCGCGCAACCTCAGCGACAAGGAACTGCAGCTGATCAAGAACAGCGGCGGCGTGGTGCAGATCGTCGGCTTCGGCGGCTACCTCAAACCCTTGAGCCAACGCACGCAAAGCAAGCTCAACGACCTGCGGGCCAAATTCGACCTGCCGCCGCTGCCGAATCTCGCCATGGCGCTGATGCCGGGGGACCCGATCATCGCTGCCTGGCCGGAAAAGAAATTCGGCGAATACGCCAGCCAGCTCTACGCCATCCTCGACGAAGAACCCAAGGCCACCCTCAAGGACCTGGGCGACGCCATCGACTACACCGTGCGCAAGATCGGCATCGACCACGTCGGCATCAGTTCGGACTTCAACGAAGGCGGCGGCCTCAAAGGCTGGAAGGATGTCAGCGAGGTGCGCAACGTCACCGCCGAACTGCTCCAGCGCGGCTATTCGGAAGCCGACATCGCCAAACTCTGGGGCGGCAATTTCCTGCGTGTCTGGGACGACGTGCAGAAAGCCGCAACACCGGTCGCTCGCAACTGACCTCACTTTCTCGCCGGATGATTCGTCCCCATGACTGACCGCAGAACCTTTCTCAAGCAGGCCGGTATCCTCACTGCCGCCCTGCCCTTGGGCTCCCTCGTTCACGCCAGTGAAACGCCCTCATCTGCCGCGCCGACGCTGGCGGGCGACAAGTGGGCGAAGCTGCGCCAACAGTTCCTGCTCGACCCGGACTACCTGCACTTCTCCAACTTTCTGGTCACCCCGCACCCGCTGGTAGTGCGCGAGGCCATCGCCAGACACCGGGCCTGGCTGGACCGCAATCCGGGCCTGGCCATGGACTGGGACCGCGAGGAAACCTGGCAGCACGAAGGTGAAGTGCGCAATCAGGCCGGTCGTTACCTGCAAGCCAAACCGGGGCAGATCGCCCTCACCGGCAGCACCACACAAGGCCTGTCGCTGATCTACGGCGGCGTGCACGTGCGGCAGGATCAGGAAATCCTCACCACTGAACACGAGCATTACTCGACCCACAGCATTCTCGAATTTCGCACCCGCAAACAGGGCACTCAGGTGCGGCAGATCCGGCTGTTCAAGGACCCGCAGCACCTCTCTACCGACGAGGTGCTGGGCAACATTGCCCGCAACATCCGCCCCAACACCCGCGTGCTGGGCATGACCTGGGTGCAGTCGGGCAGCGGGGTGAAAATCCCGGTGGGCGAGATCGGCAAGCTGGTCGAGGAGCACAACCGCAACCGCGACGACAAGGACCGCATCATCTACGTGATCGACGGCGTTCACGGCTTTGGTGTGGAAAACGCCAATTTTGCCGATTTCCACTGCGACTACTTCATCGCTGGCACGCACAAATGGATGTTCGGCCCCCGTGGCACCGGCATCGTCTGTGCCCGTAGCGAAAAGGTCGAGGACCTGACGCCCAACGAGCCGACCTTTTCCCAGGACGACAATTTCGCCACCAGCATGTCCCCCGGCGGCTACCACGCCTTCGAGCACCGCTGGGCGTTGAACGAAGCCTTCAAGCTGCACCTGGCGCTGGGCAAGGCCGACGTGCAGTCGCGCATCCATGCGCTCAACAGTTACCTCAAGGCACGCCTGCAGGAGCACCGTCAGATCGACATGGTGACGCCGCTGAGCCCCGGGTTTTCCGCGGGGTTCACCTTCTTCCGCGTGCGTGACCGCGACAGCGACGAAGTGGCCGCCCACCTGATGAAGAACAAGGTGATCGCCGACGCCGTCGACCGTGATGTCGGCCCAGTGATCCGCACCGCCCCCGGCCTGCTCAACAACGAGCAGGAAGTCGACCGTTTCATGGCTCTACTGAGCCAGTCGTTTTAATCAAGTCCAGCCGCTGAGAGGACCTATGAAAGTCAAACTGCTGACCGGCCTGACCCTGGCCGTGCTGATCAACCTGATGCCGGGCCAGGCCCAGGCGGCGAAACACGATGACCACGCCAGCCACGCCGCGCACCATCCAGGCCAAGTGTTCAAGGACTGCAAGGACTGCCCGGAAATGGTCGTGTTGCCTGCGGGCACATTCATGATGGGCACACCGGACGATGAAGTCGGCCGGCAACAGGATGAAGGCCCGGTGCATGCGGTGACCTTCGCCAAACCCCTGGCCATCAGCCGTTTCTATGTCACCGATCGGGAATGGAAGGTGTTCCTCAAGGACACCGGCTACAAGATGCCGGACGGCGACACCCGCCCCGGCCGCGAATGCATTGCAGGTGCGCCGCGCTACCCGGTCGGCCCGACGCAGCCTGCGGTGTGCATGGACATGGCCGAGGTGCAGGCGTACATCGCCTGGCTGTCGAAAAAGACCCATCAGCACTACCGCATGATGACCGAATCGATCCGCGAATACGCCGCCCGCGCCGACAGCATCGGGCCGTTCCCCTTCCCGTTCGATGAAGGCAAGACCTACAGCATCGCCAGACACGCTAACACCTACGGCCCGGAAGACGGCTACAGCTACACCAACCCGGCTGGCGCCTTCCCGGCCAACGCCTTCGGCGTGTACGACATGCACGGCAACGTCTCGGAGTTTCTGGCCGACTGCGCCCACGACAACTACATCGGCGCCCCCACCGACGGCAGCGCCTGGACCGAGCCCAACTGCCAGCTGCAACAGATGCGCGGCAACGACTGGACCGAAGCACCGATCTGGTCGCGCTCGGGCAATCGCAACAACATCTACGCCACCGACCGAGGTGACTGGCTGGGGTTTCGCGTGGTTCGGGATCTCTAGTCTGTAACCCCTCTCCTGTAGCAGTCCGGCTTGCCGGCGGTGGCGATTGAAAATACGCAGACGCCTCGTAGGAGCGCGCTTGCCCGCGATGGCGTCGGGTCAGACACCATGATGTCGATGGGAACATCGCATTTGCGGGCAAGCGCGCTCCTACAGACAACATTACAACGGTCCTAGCCCCTAAATCCCCGCCTCCCCGGCTCGTCTTCCAGACAGTGCTTTCGCCACCCGCACTCCGGGCGCGACACCGCACCCACCATTGGCCATCAGCACGTCGCCCGATCCTGCGCCGCGACGGAGGTAGTTTCATGACCGCAAAACCGCGTAGCGCCCTTCGCGACATCCTCAGCCTGCTCAAGCCGTACCGCTACATCGTCGGCGGGTCCATTCTGTTCGGCATTGTCGGCGGCCTGAGCGTCACCGCGTTGCTGGCCACGGTCAACAGCGGGCTGCACAGCGACGAGGGCCTCAACCGCGCCGTGGTGCTGGCCTTCGCCGGGCTGTGCCTGCTGGCGCTGCTGAGCAGCATCGCCGCCGACATCGGCAGCAACTACGTCGGCCAGAAGGTCATCGCCAGCCTGCGCAAGGACCTGGGCGCCAAGGTGCTGGGCGCGCCCATCGAGCAGATCGAACGCTACCGCACCCATCGCCTGATCCCGGTGCTGACCCACGACGTCGACACCATCAGCGACTTCGCCTTCGCCTTCGCGCCGCTGGCCATTTCCATGACCGTGATCCTTGGCTGCCTGGGCTATCTGGCCACCCTGTCACTGCCGATCTTCGCCATGACCCTGGTCGCCATCGGCATCGGATCGGCGGTGCAATACGTCGCCCAGGGCAAAGGCATCCAGGGCTTCTACGCCGCCCGGGACGCCGAAGACAACCTGCAGAAGCACTATCAGGCAATTGCCGAAGGTGCCAAGGAATTGCGCATTCATCGCCCGCGCCGCCACACCATGTTGACCCGCAACATCCAGGGCACCGCCGATCACATTTGCGACACCCACGTGCGTTCGATCACCATTTTCGTCATGGCCAAGAGTTTCGGCTCGATGCTGTTCTTCGTGGTCATTGGCCTGGCGTTGGCGCTGCAGGCGTTCTGGCCGGCGGCGAATCCTGCGGTGATGAGCGGTTTCGTGCTGGTGCTGCTGTACATGAAAGGCCCGCTGGAAAACCTGTTGTCCAACCTGCCGATCATCAGCCGCGCGCAGATCGCCTTCCGCCGCATCGCCGATCTGGCCGAACGCTTCTCCTCGCCCGAACCGCATCTGCTGCTGACCCACACCGAGCACAACGTGCCAGCCATGCACGGCCTGGAACTGCGCAACGTGCAATACGCCTTCCCGCCGGTGCCGGGCAGCGAGCCGTTCACGCTGGGGCCGGTGAACCTGAGCATCGAGCCGGGGGAAATCCTGTTCATCGTCGGTGAGAACGGCTGCGGCAAGACCACCCTGATCAAGCTGCTGCTGGGCCTGTACACCCCGCAACAGGGCGAAATCCGCCTCAACGGCCAAGCCGTAGATGCACGGGGGCTGGACGATTACCGGCAGATGTTCACCACCATCTTTGCCGACTACTACCTATTCGACGACCTGCCGGAACAGGAAAAGGCCCTGCCGGAAAACGTCGGCCAATACCTGGAACGCATGGAACTGGCGCACAAGGTCAGTGTGGTCGACGGCGCCTTCACCACCACTGACCTGTCCACCGGCCAGCGCAAGCGCCTGGCGCTGATCAACGCCTGGCTGGACGAGCGCCCGGTGCTGGTCTTCGACGAATGGGCCGCCGACCAGGACCCGACTTTCCGCCGGGTGTTCTACACCGAACTGCTGCCGGACCTGAAACGCCTGGGCAAGACCATCATCGTCATCTCCCACGATGACCGTTATTTCGACGTGGCCGACCAGCTGGTGCGCTTGAGTGCCGGGCAGGTGATGACCGAGCGGGCCTGTGCATAGAAGCTTTTGATTTTCGTGGGAGCCGACTTGCTGGCGAATGCACACCGTCAGATGCATTGAGGGTGACTGACAAACTGTGAGCCGGGGTTCTTCAAAGGTCCTGCATCAAGCCTCGTGCTTTTGCAGCCAACCGCCTAACCAAGCCCGGCGCAGGACAAAACGGTAAAAACCCCAAGCCAAACGCAGGACGAAAAACTGTGGGAGCGAATTCATTCGCGAGACGCAGGTGCAGACGATATATATACATCGGCTGTACCGGCCCTTCGCGAATGAATTCGCTCCCACAGGGTAAGCCGGGGTTGTTCAGAAGTTCTGCATCAAGCCTCGTGCTTTTTGTAGCCAACCGCTCAACCAAGCCTGGCGCAGGACAAAACGGTAAAAACCCCAAGCCAAATGCAGGACGAAAAACTGTGGGAGCGAATTCATTCGCGAGACGCAGGTGCAGACGATATATATGCATCGGCTGTACCGACCCTTCGCGAATGAATTCGCTCCCACAGGGCTATCGGGGAGTGATCCTGCGGCGTGTTGATTCCCCGCTAAATCTCACCCGCCACGCTTCGTTCTTCTCAAGAACGCTTACTGACTCCGTGCCCGGCGACGAGATTGATCATGACCCCTTCGAACCCCTCCCTTGACGACGACCTGCTGGCCCTGTTGATGGCGGAGGAACATGACGCCGCGCCGGTCATTACCGCTCAGCCCGCACGAGGGCCCAGCGTGCTGTCGTTCGCCCAGCAACGGCTGTGGCTGCTGCAACAGTTCGCCACGCAGAGCTCGGCCTATAACCTGCCCAGCGCTTTGCGCCTGCAGGGCGAGGTAGATGCCGATGCGCTGGAGCAGGCGCTGCAACGGCTCATCGAACGTCACGACATCCTGCGCACCCGCTTCGGCGAAAACGCGGGCATTGCCTTTCAACAGGTCGACCCTGCCGCCCGCATCCACCTCGCTCGCGAAGACCTCAGCGCGCTGCCGCAAGCCGCGCGCACGCAAACCCTGCAACAACGGATGGACGCCGAATCGGCCCGCGCCTTCGACCTGACCCAGGCGCCGCTGATGCGCGCGACGCTGATTCGCCTGGCCGCCAACGAGCAAGTCCTGCTGCTGAACATGCACCACATCGTCTCAGACGCCTGGTCCAACCCGATCCTGCTGAGCGATCTGAACCGCGCCTATCAGGCCGCGATCGCAGGCGATCACTCGCCCCTTCCACGCCCGGCCATCCAGTACGCCGACTATGCCCACTGGCAGCGCCAGACCTACGTCGACAGCGCACAGCACCGGCACGCCGCCGACTACTGGAAGCAGTATCTGGGCGATGAAATCCAGCCACTGGCACTGCCCACCGACCACCCGCGCAGCGCGGCGTCGTTTCAGGGTGCGGGCAATCACGCCCTCGCCCTGCCCGACAACCTGACGCGGCAGATTCATCAGCTCTGTGACGCACGCGGACTGACCCCGTTCGTGGTCCTGCTCGGCGCCTGGCAATTACTGCTGGGACGCTACAGCGGACAGCACGATTTCACGGTCGGCGTGCCCAGCGCCACGCGCAACCAGAGTGAAACCCAGGAACTGGTCGGCTACTTCGTCAGCAGCCTGATCTACCGCGCCCAACTGGAGCCGGATCTGAGCGCCAGTGCCTTTCTGCAACGCCTGCGACAGCAGAGCCTGGCGGCGTTCGAGCACGGCGATTACCCGATCGAGCTGATCATGAAGCACCTGCAACTGCAGCGCGGCGCCCAAGGCAATCCGTTGTTCCAGACCTTGTTCGACTGGCACGTCAGCGGCCAGCCGCAGGGCTGGCTGCAGCTCGGTGATGCCTCGCTTGAACTGCTGCCAGTCAGCCAGCAGGAAGCCAAATTCGACCTGTCGCTGGACGTCGATTACAGCCGCGAGCAGATCTCGGCTAACCTCGAATACAGCACCGCACTGTTCAGCCAGGCCACCGTGGCGCGACTCGCCAAGCACTGGCGCAACCTGTTGCAGGCGCTGGTGGACAACCCGCAGAGCCGCCTCAGTGAATTGCCGATGCTGGATGCCGACGAGTATCGACAGATCCGCGACTGGAGCACCGCGCGCCTCGACTACCCGAGCGAGCAGGCGGCCCATGTGCTGTTTGAGGTCCAGGCGGCGCGTCAGCCCGAGGCACCTGCGTTGCTGTTCGGCGATACGGTGTTGAGCTACTCGCAGCTCAATGCCCGAGCCAACCCATTGGCTCGGCATCTGCGTGCGCTGGGTGTGGGGCCAGATGTACTGGTCGGCATTGCCGTCGAGCGTGGGCTGGACATGATCATCGGCCTGCTGGCGGTGCTCAAGGCCGGTGGCGGT
>NZ_JBWKWB010000010.1:0-196665 GCF_059421985.1 Pseudomonas sp. GW821-FHT02A11 | reverse complement strand
ATACTGCAATCGGGTTTTGAGAAAACCCTATAAACTTGGCTCAGCAATCGTTGGTTAAACCATGATTTCTCGTGGAGAAACATGCGATGCTGATAATCAGTTGACTTCAGTCTTACAGCGCAAGCACCCACACGAATTGCTTGATTCAGTTGTTAAAGAGCGGTCGGTCAAGAGCGTTTCGTCTCAACCGAGGCGCGCATTCTACAGCAGCGCCTCATCTTGTCAAGCGGTTATTTTCAGAAGTTTTCAAAATTTCTTGATCAACTTCAACCACTTGCGCTTCGTTCGATGTTTCATCTCACGTCAGCGGGAGGCGAATTCTACAGCGATTCAAATACGCGTCAAGCATTCATACCAAAAAAGTTTGAAATTTCTTTTAGCTATTCAGGCACTTGTATTGTCTTTGCTTATATAAGCGCGATTCGCCGCAAGTGATGACAGGATATCCCGATCCGAATCCCGCGCTTTCTATATAGATGAAGAAAACGCCTGGATGATCGCAACGCCCTCAAAGCGCTCGTTCGATGGCAGAATCCGCTGATATTGATTGCTTAGGTGAACCCCATGCTTCGTGCATTTGAACGATGGCTCGACCCCTTCCCTCCTGATGAAGTGCCTCCGCCGCCTGAAGGGCTGGGGCGTTTTCTGTGGGCCTGTACCCGGGGTGCCCGCGGTTACGTTCTTGCGTTGGCGCTGCTGAGCGCCGGCGTATCGATTTACGAAGCCTGGCTGTTTTCATTCCTGGGCGAAGTCGTGGACCTGCTTTCAACTTGGAAAGCAGGTGGCGAAGCCGCCGCTCAGGAAAGCCGTGTGCTGTGGGGTATCGCCATCGTGCTGCTCACCAGTGTCGGTCTGGTCGCGTTACGCACCATGGTCCAGCACCAGGTGTTGGCGATCAACCTCCCGCTGCGCCTGCGCTGGGACTTCCACCGTCTGATGCTGCGCCAGAGCCTGTCATTCTTCTCCGATGAATTCTCCGGCCGTGTCACTACCAAGGTGATGCAAACCGCGCTTGCTGTGCGCGAGGTGCTGTTCACGGTGATCGAAATCGCGCCCGGCATCGGCGTGTATTTCATCGCGATCATCGCCTTGGCCGGTGGCTTTGCCCTGAAGCTGATGCTGCCTTTCATTGCCTGGATCGCCTTGTTCGGCCTCGCGATGTGGTATTTCGTGCCGCGCCTGGGGAAAGTCGGACAGGAACAGGCCAATGCGCGGTCATCCATGACCGGGCGCATTTCCGACGCCTACACCAACATCACCACCGTGAAGCTGTTCTCTCACTCCAAACGTGAAGCACACTTCGCGCGCGCGGCGATGGAGGACTTCAAGCAAACTGGCTTTCGCCAAATGCGCCTGGTCAGTCAGTTCGAGATCGTCAATCAGGCCCTGGTGGTTGCGCTGATCATGGCCGCGGGCGGTTACGCGCTGTGGCTGTGGCATCAGGATCAGGTCGGCGCGGGCGCAGTGGCAGCGATCACCGCCATGGCGCTACGGATCAACGGCATGTCCCACTGGATCATGTGGCAGATGACTTCGCTGTTCGAGAACATCGGCACCGTGCAGGACGGCATGGAAACCCTGACCAAGGGCGCCAAGGTGCAGGATGCCCCGGACGCAAGTGTGCTGGTGACATCCGGCGGCGCGGTGACCTTCGACAACGTGAACTTCAATTACGGTGGCGAGCGTCAAGTGCTCGACAGCCTTAGCCTGTCTATCCGCGCTGGCGAGAAGATTGGCCTGGTGGGTCGCTCAGGCGCGGGAAAATCGACGCTCATCAATCTGCTGCTGCGTTTTTATGACGTCGACAGCGGCGAGATCCGCATCGATGGGCAGAACATCGCCAAGGTCACCCAGGACAGTCTGCGCAGCGCCATTGGCATGGTGACGCAAGATACCTCGCTGCTGCACCGCTCGATTCGCGACAACATCGCCTATGGTCGGCCCGACGCGACCGATGAGCAAATCCGCAGCGCCGCCGTCAACGCCCAGGCCGATGACTTCATTCGCCAACTCAGCGACAAACAAGGTCACACCGGCTACGACACCCTCGTCGGCGAGCGCGGCATCAAGCTGTCAGGCGGGCAACGGCAACGGGTCGCGATTGCGCGGGTGATGCTGAAAAACGCGCCGATCCTGCTGCTGGATGAAGCCACCAGCGCGCTGGATTCGGAAGTCGAAGTGGCGATTCAGGAAAGCCTCGATGACATGATGCAGGGCAAGACCGTTATCGCCATTGCCCACCGACTGTCCACGATCGCCGCCATGGATCGGCTGATCGTCATGGACAACGGCCGCATCATAGAACAGGGCACCCACAATGAGTTGCTGGAAAAGAACGGCACCTACGCACGACTCTGGCAACATCAGAGCGGTGGCTTCCTGGGTGAGGATCAGGGAGTGGCCGAAGCGATCGAGCAGGCCTGACCTGCGATGATCGGGCAGACTGTCCGCTTGCCCCATTCCCGTTGTGCACCAAAGCTCAGCCCTGTCCATCGACCGCCTTTTGTGGTGGTCGATGCTGTTCCCGCCGTCGATTGTGCATCCGTGAATGCAGTTCTCTACGCAGGCAAGCCGTTCAGCCAGGAGTCGGTGACGCGTTATGCCATTGCCCGATGTTCGCGCATCGCCCCTGCGTACCTGACGGCGGGAGCCGCGGCAGCTGTTCACGCGGTACGTGATCGGCATACCAAGGTTCTTGCTTTACGTGCTGCGCTACCGGGCGCCGGCCAAGGGTGAATGAGCAAAGGCGCGGATCATCGGCCGACCAGTGTCTTTTGCACCAGTGCCAGCGCCGGGAGGATATCCTCGGCGATCTGCATCGCTTTGGGCGTCGGGTGCATGGTGCGGTAGCCGCGGATGAACAGCGGGTCGTTGAAATGCCGCCGCAGCTTGGCCAGTGCGCCGCTCACCGCAGGCTGACCCACCGACAGGCAGCGGGCGGCGCGACTGACGTTGCACTCGCGCAACAGCACGGCAAAGGTCAGCAGCAGGTTCAGATCGAGCTCGCACAGCAACCCTTCTCTCAACCTGACCGCCGGACCGGTCATCAGAGCGCGGTCCTGGCCACGACGGACTGCGGCGCGTTCCAGCCCCCGCCCAGGGACTTGAAGCACGCCACTGCAGCCACTGACGCCGCAGACTGCGCCAAGAGCTTTTGCTCCTGCGCCTGCTGCAAACGGTCATCGGCGTCGAGCACTTCGATGAAGCTCACGCTGCCCTGCTGAAAGGCGGCAAACGCGGCTTGCCGGGCTTCAGTGAGTGAACGCACGCCGTCTTCCAGCACGGCGCTCTGTTGTTCGCTCTGTACCAGTTGGGTCATGGCGTTCTCGACATCGGCGGTGGCCTGCAACAGCGTCTGCTGGAAGGCGGCCAGGGCTTCAGTGTCGCGGCCCTTGGCGAATTCGACCTCAGCCCTGACCCGGCCAAAATCGAACAGGCGCCAACGCAAGCCGAGCACACCCTGCACCAGATTCGAATCGCCAGACAACAGGTTGCCGCTGACATTGGTGGCCGAGCCGAGCAAGGCCCCGAGGGAGAATTTGGGGTAGTACTCGGACACGGCTTCGCCGATACGCGCGTTGGATGCCGCCAGCGTGCGCTCGGCGGCAATCACGTCCGGACGACGGCGGAGCATGTCGGTACGCCCGCCTGCCGTGTCGATCCCCGGTGCTGAAGGGATTGGCGCGCGCGTGGCCAGTTCTTCGTGCAGGGTGCCGGGCATCACCCCGCTCAGCAGTTCCAGCGAATTCATCGCGCTTTCAATCGCGCTGCGCAGTGGCGGCAGCTGTGCCGAGACCGTCGACAGCACGCCCTCTGCCTGGTTGAGCTGCAAACGGGCGACCACGCCATTGGCGTACTGCAACTGCAGCAGCTTGACCAGATCGGCTTGGGTTTTCTCGCGCTTTTGCACCACGTCGAGCCGGGCCTGCAGGGCGCGCAGCTGGATGTAGCCGCTGGCCGTGGACGAGGTGACGATCAAGCGCACCGCCGCCTGTTGCGCGACGGCAGCCTGTTGACTGGCATCGGCGGCTTCGAGCCCCCGGCGCAGTCCGCCAAAGATATCGGCCTCCCAACTCACGCCCGCACCGAGCTGATACAGGCTGCTGGTGCGATCAAAGCCCGGCGATGCGCTGGCCAGACGTCCGCTCGGGTCCTGCAGGGACTGGCGGATGCGCGAAGCCTGAGCATTCAATTCACCCGACGGGAGCAAAGCCGAATGCGCGCCAAGCGTCAGGGCGCTGGCCTGATCGACCCGGGCCACCGCCTGTTTGAGGTCAAGGTTCTGCTCCAGCGCGCGAGTGACCAGGGTTTCGAGCTCCTTGTCACCAAACCCGGCCCACCAGGCGCTCATGTCGACAGCGGACAATGTTGTGGTGCGCTGCGCAAGCGTCGGCTGGTTACGAAAGGCAGCGGGGACGGGCAGTTGCGGGGCCTGGTAATCAGGGCCCACAGCGCATCCGGCCAGAAACAGAGCCGGGAGCAGGCGCGCATACCAGTGAATCGAGTGGGCGGAAGGTGTCATGGAAAAGTCCTGTGATCGCGTGGGGCAATTATTTCCACGGGCAGGATTATGTCAACATATTCCTAATACCGTCACACCGCCTTTTAGACTCAGCACCCGTGCAAGCCGCATTTACCCTAACAAATAGACATTAACAATGAAGGCACCGGGAAATATTATTGAGTAACGTATTTACAATACCGTAAACATATCAAAATAATGCGCGCCTGAAATTCTTGGAGCTCGTCATGTCTCTTCGCCCTGCTGCACTCATCCCCTTAACGGTCGGCGCGTTGTTACTCGCAGGCTGCGGCCACCCACCAGACGCCGACCCCAGGCTGGTCGATCCGGTGGTGGAGGTCGCCACCGTGCGCCCTGACCTCTCCACCACCCAGACCTTCAGCGGTGTGGTGGCCGCGCGGGTGCAGAGCGACTTAGGCTTTCGCGTATCAGGCAAGGTCATTCAACGCCTGGTGGACGTCGGCCAGCGGGTGCATAAAGGTCAGCCGCTGATGCGCATCGACCCGATCGACCTGAACTTGGCAATCGCCAACCAGAAAGGCGCCGTGGCGGCCGCCAAAGCGAAGTGGGTTCAGGCCCAGGCCGACGAAGCGCGGCTGCGCAATCTGGTGGCCGCCGGCGCGATTTCGGCGATGGCTTACGATCAGGCGGTGTCCGCTCTCAACAGCGCCAAGGCTCAGATGGATGCAGCACAGGCTCAGGCGGATGTCGCCAGCAATGCCAGCCAGTACGCCGAGTTGAAAGCAGACGTCGACGGCTTGGTGGTCAACACCGATGCCGAACCGGGCCAGGTCGTGGCGGCCGGGCAAACCGTGGTGCAACTGGCCAAGGACGGTGCGCGGGAGGCCGCCGTGGAGTTGCCGGAAACCCTGCGCCCTGCCCTCGATTCCGTTGCCCAGGCCAGCCTCTACGGGCGTGACGGCAAGACTGCTCCAGCGCACTTGCGTGAGCTGTCGCAAGCGGCCAACGCCCTGACCCGTACCTATTCGGCGCGCTTCGTACTGAGCGACGCCCTCAAGGACGCGCCACTGGGCGCCACGGTCAAAGTCACGCTACAGACCGGCGCCAACGATGAGAAGTCCGCGTTTACTGTTCCATTGGGGGCCCTGCGCAATGTGGGCGATCAATACAGCGTCTGGCGCATCGACACGGCATCAATGACCGTTCAGGCGCGTGCCGTCCAAGTGCGCAGCATCGGCGTGGAAACCGCTACCGTGGCGGGGGATCTGCAACCGGGTGACACCGTCGTCGCCCTCGGCGCGCACCTGCTCCACGACCACCAGAAAATCCGCCTGGGCAATGAACTGGCGGTGACGCCATGAGCGGCTTCAACCTCTCGGCGCTGGGTGTTCGCGAGCGTGCGGTGACGCTGTTTCTGATCATCGCCATCACCCTGGCGGGCCTGGTGGCCTTCATGAAACTGGGGCGCGCCGAAGACCCGGCGTTTACCGTCAAGGCCATGACCGTGACCGCCGTGTGGCCCGGCGCAACCGCTGAAGACATGCAGAATCTGGTGGCCGACCCTCTGGAAAAACGCCTGCAGGAGCTCAAGTGGTACGACCGGGTCGAGACCATCACCCGGCCGGGTCTGGCCCTTATGACCCTCACCCTGCTCGACACCACGCCGCCCAAACAGGTGCCCGACGAGTTCTACCAGGCACGCAAGAAGCTCTTCGACGAAACCCGCAAATTGCCCTCCGGCGTACTGGGCCCTTACGTCAACGACGAGTACTCGGACGTGTCGTTCGCCCTTTACGCGCTCAAGGCGCCGGGTCTGCCCCATCGCTACCTGACCCGCCAGGCCGAAGACGTTCGTCAGGACCTGCTGCAAGTGCCCGGCGTGAAGAAGGCCGACATCCTTGGCGAGCGCTCGGAGCGCATCTTCGTCGAATTTTCGTATGCGCGACTGGCCAATCTGGGGGTGAACGCTCAGGACATCTTCGCCCAGCTACATCAGCAGAACGCGATCACCCCGGCGGGCTCCATCGAGACCAAAGGCCCTTCGGTTTTTGTGCGTCTGGACGGCGCGCTGGATGATCTGGAGAAGATCCGCAACACCCCCGTCGCGGCCTCGCAGGGTCGCACGCTGAAGCTGGGCGACATCGCCCAGGTCAAGCGCGGTTATGAAGACCCGGCCACCTTTCTCATTCGTCACCACGGCGAAGAGGCGCTGGTGCTCAGCGTGGTCATGAAGGATGGCTGGAACGGCCTGGATCTGGGCAAGTCGCTGCAAGCCGAACAACAGAAAATCTCGCAGAACCTGCCCCAGGGCATCAGCTTCAGCAAGATCACCGACCAGGCCGTGAACATCACCGAGGCGGTGGACGAGTTCATGATCAAGTTCGTCGTCGCGCTGGTCGTGGTAATGGTCGTGAGCCTGATCAGCCTGGGCTGGCGCGTGGGGATCGTGGTGGCGGCCGCTGTGCCGTTGACCCTCGCCGCGGTGCTGATCGTGATGCTGGCGACGGGACGCGCGTTCGACCGGATTACTCTGGGCGCGCTGATTCTGGGCCTGGGCCTGCTGGTGGACGACGCAATCATCGCCATCGAAATCATGGTGGTCAAACTCGAGGAAGGCTACTCACGCATCAAGGCCGCCTCCTACGCCTGGAGCCACACGGCAGCGCCGATGCTGGCGGGCACGCTGGTCACGGTCATCGGTCTGATGCCGGTGGGGTTCGCGCAATCCACCGCCGGGGAATACGCCGGCAATATCTTCTGGATTGTCGGTTTTGCGCTGATCATTTCCTGGCTGGTGGCGGTGTTCTTCACGCCTTATCTGGGGGTTAAACTGCTGCCGGACATCCAGAAAATCGAGGGGGGCCACGAGGCGATCTACAACACCCCCAACTTCCAGCGCCTGCGTCGCCTGATCAGCGCAGCGATCCGGCACAAATACCTGGTGGCAGGGATTGTCTTTGGCCTGTTCGGGCTGGCGGTCGTGGGCATGGGCTCGGTGAAGCAGCAGTTCTTTCCCAGCTCCGACCGTCCGGAACTGCTGGTGGAAGTCCAGCTTCCCGAGGGCTCTTCCATCAATGCCACCAGCGAAGCCACCCGCAAGGTCGAGAACTGGATCACGGCCCAACCCGAAAGCCGCATCGTCACCAGCTACATCGGCCAGGGCGCGCCGCGATTCTTCCTGTCCTACAACCCGGAACTGCCCGATCCGTCGTTCGCCAAGGTCATCGTGCTGACCGACAACGAAGCCGCCCGGGATGCGCTCAAACAGCGTCTGCGCACGCAGGTTGAGCAACAGCTTGCCCCCGAAGCCCGCGTGCGCGTGACGCAACTGGTGTTTGGCCCGTACACGCGCTTTCCCGTGGAATTGCGCGTGATGGGCCCCGACACCGGCAAGCTGCGCGACATCGCCGGGCAAGTCGCCGACGTCATGCGCAGCAACCCCAACATGCGTCAGGTCAACAGTGACTGGAGCGAGCGCCAGCCCACGATACATTTCGTGCTGGACCAGGACCGCCTGAACGTCATCGGCCTGACTTCCGCCCAGGCGTCCGAGCAGCTGCAATTTCTGCTCACTGGCACCGCGGTAACTCAGGTACGCGAGGACATTCGCACCGTCGAGGTGGTCGCTCGCACTCAAGGCGAAGACCGCCTGGACCCTGCGCGCATCGAGAACATGACCCTGACCAGCAAGACCGGACAGCTGATTCCGATCCGTCAGATCGGCCATGTCGAGATTCGCGCCGAGGACCCGATTCTCAAGCGGCGCAATCGCATCCCGACCATCACCGTGCGTGGCGACATCAGCGAGCAGACCCAGCCGCCACAGGTGTCGATGGAAGTGTCCAATGCGCTGCAGCCGATCATCGCGGCGCTACCAGCGGGTTATCAGATCCAGATGGGCGGCAACATCGAGGAATCGCTTAAGGCCAACAACGCCTTGGCGCCGGTGTTTCCGGTGATGCTGCTGTTTACCCTGATCGTGATCATCATCCAGGTGCGCAGTTTCGCCGCCATGACCATGGTGATCCTCACCGCACCCCTAGGGTTAGTGGGCACGGTGCCGATTCTGCTGCTGTTCCATCAGCCGTTCGGCTTCAACGCCATTCTCGGCTTGATCGGTCTGTCCGGCATCCTGATGCGCAACACGCTGATCCTCATCGGGCAGATTCACACCAACGAGGCTGACGGGCTTGACCCCTATCACGCAGCAGTGGAGGCCACGGTGCAGCGGGCGCGACCGGTGATTCTGACGGCACTGGCGGCGGTACTGGCGTTCATTCCGCTGACGTTCTCGGTGTTCTGGGGTTCGATGGCCTACACCCTGATCGGCGGCACCGCTGCCGGGACCGCGCTGACGCTGCTGTTCTTGCCGGCGCTGTACGCCATCTGGTTCAAGATCAAACCACCTCAAGCCGGTGCTGATCACGCCCCGGTCAAACATCAAGCGGCGGCGGTCGAAGCCAGCGACGCGTGACCAGCCGGGCGCTGTCGGCATTGGCAGCGCTTTGCGGTCTGTCGCCAGCAGGTCAGACACGCAGGGGCGCGCCTTGATTTGGAGCGCCTTTCTTTTCGAGTAGAATGCCCGCCTCAGTCTCCACCCGACGTTCAGGTCCCATGCGCAACGAATCCGATTCCGACGCCATCTCTTTACCCACCTCAGGCCAGCGTGGCCCTGCCGAGCATGAGCGGCGCACGCAGATCGTCGAGGCGGCGGACAAACTGTTCCGCGAATTCGGCTATCGCAAGAGTTCGGTGGCGGACATCAGCAAGGCCATGGGCATTTCCACGGCGTATATCTATCGCTTCTTCACCTCCAAACAGGCCATCGGTGAAGCGCTGTGCGCGGCGACGCTGGAAAAGATGGATAAAGAACTGCAGCTCATCGTTCAGCTCGACCTGTCGCCGACCAAGCGCTTTCGCCTGTTCATGCAGGCGGCACTCAAGCGCAGCTATGAGCTGTTCGTGGTCGAGCGAGAAGTCAACGACATCGTACTGGCGGCCATGGAAGGCAACTGGTGCACCATCGGCGGCCACCGCGAGCAGCTGCAGGCCATGCTTGAGCAGCTCATCGTCGACGGCCGTCAGGCCGGTGAATTCGAAAAGAAGACGCCGCTGGACGAAGTGACGGACGGTCTTTGCGAAGTGATCCTGCCTTATACCAACGCCCACAGCATGAGCCACCGCTCCTGGGAAGAGCTGGAGAACGGCATGAACGCGGCGACCAATCTGGTCTTGCGCAGCCTGGCACCCTGATCTGGCGTTCTTTATTCATCTGACGATTTCAACTAACGCACCGTACGAGTGCACATTTGCTTCGCGCCGCTGTCCATCCGGTATGTATCGCGCGCGTGAGGCAATGACATGTCAGCTGATTCCCGTCCGGCCGTACTTGAACTGATCGGCAATACCCCGCTGGTGCGCGTCAGTCGCATCGACACCGGTCTGTGTACCCTCTTTCTCAAACTCGAATCCCAGAACCCCGGCGGCTCGATCAAGGACCGCATCGGCCTGGCCATGATCGACGCAGCCGAACGTGACGGCCGGCTTAAATCCGGCGGCACCATCGTCGAGGCCACGGCGGGCAACACTGGATTGGGCCTTGCGCTGGTGGGCCGCGCCAAGGGCTATCGCGTGGTGCTGGTGGTGCCCGACAAGATGTCCACCGAAAAAGTGCTGCACCTCAAGGCCATGGGCGCCGAGGTGCACATCACCCGCTCCGATGTCGGCAAGGGCCATCCGGAGTACTACCAGGACGTCGCCGCCCGGCTGGCGAGCGACATCCCTGATGCCTTCTTCGCCGACCAATTCAACAACCCGGCCAACCCGCTGGCCCACGAATGCAGCACCGCGCCGGAAATCTGGGCGCAGACCCAGCATGATCTCGATGCCATCGTGGTGGGCGTCGGCTCGGCGGGGACCCTCACGGGCCTTACGCGATTCTTCAAGCGCGTGCAGCCGGACCTTGAAATGGTCCTGGCCGATCCGGTGGGCTCGGTGGTCGCCGAATACAGCCGCAGCCGCACCCTGCCCACCCCCGGTTCCTGGGCCGTGGAAGGCATCGGCGAGGATTTCATTCCGTCCTTTACTGATCTTTCCACCGTGCGCCATGCCTACTCCATCAGCGACGAGGACAGCTTCGAACACGCCCGGCAATTGCTGCGCACCGAGGGTATTCTGGGTGGCTCCTCGACCGGCACGCTGCTGGCCGCCGCGCTGCGTTTTTGCCGCGAACAGACCACGCCCAAGCGGGTGGTGAGCTTCGTGTGCGACACCGGCACCCGCTATTTATCCAAGGTCTACAATGACCAGTGGATGACCGATCAGGGCCTGCTGCAACGCACCCAATACGGCGACCTGCGCGACCTGATCGCCCGCCGCTTCGAGGATGGCCGGGTGATCAGCGTCGCCCCGGATGACACCTTGCTCACCGCCTTCCAGCGTATGCGCCTGGCGGATGTGTCGCAGCTGCCGGTGCTGCTCGATGGCAAGCAGCTCGCCGGCGTGATCGACGAGTCCGACATTCTGATCGGCATGCACCAGGACCCTTCGCATTTCCGCACCACGGTGGCGAACGTAATGACCGACAAGCTTGAAACCCTGGGGCCGGACGCGAGCCTGACCCGGCTTCAGGAAGTGCTCGATCGCGGCCTGGTTGCCATTGTGGCCGACGCCTCGGGTTTTCATGGCCTGATCACCCGGGTCGATTTGCTCAACCATTTGCGGAGATCCCTTGCATGACTCAGCACGACAAACACTCCCCGGACCACGCATTCGCCACCCGCGTGATCCATGCCGGGCAGACGCCGGACCCGACCACTGGCGCACTGATGCCGCCCATTTATGCCAACTCTACCTACCTTCAAGACAGTCCCGGCGTGCACAAGGGCTTCGACTATGGCCGCTCGCACAACCCGACCCGATTTGCCCTGGAGCGTTGCGTGGCGGATCTTGAAGGCGGCAGCCAGGCGTTTGCCTTCGCGTCGGGTCTGGCGGCGATCTCCTCGGTGCTGGAATTGCTTGATGCGGGCTCGCGCATTCTTTCCGGCGATGACCTGTACGGCGGCACCTTTCGCCTGTTCGACAAGGTGCGCAAGCGCAGCGCCGGGCATCGTTTCAGTTTCGTCGACATGACCGACCTGTCGGCCTTCGAGGCGGGATTGCAGGACGACACGCGGATGATCTGGGTCGAAACCCCGAGCAATCCCCTGCTGCGCCTGACCGATCTCGCTGCCATCGCGCGCATCTGTCGTGATCGGGGCATCATCTGTGTGGCCGACAACACGTTTGCCAGTCCTTGGATTCAGCACCCGCTGGCCTTGGGTTTCGACATCGTCGTGCACTCGACCACCAAGTACCTCAATGGCCATTCGGACGTGATCGGCGGCATCGCCGTGGTCGGGCAGAACGCGGAACTGGCCGAACGGCTGGGCTTTCTGCAGAACTCGGTAGGCTCGATCGCCGGGCCCTTCGACGCCTTTCTCACCCTGCGCGGGGTGAAGACGCTGGCGCTGCGCATGGAGCGCCACTGCAGTAACGCGCTCGAACTGGCGCAATGGCTGGAGCGCCAGCCGCAAGTGGCGCGGGTCTACTACCCAGGCCTGCCGACCCACCCACAACACGCGCTGGCCTGTCGGCAAATGCGTGGGTTTGGCGGGATGATTTCTCTGGACCTGAACACGGACCTGGCCGGCACGCGACGTTTTTTGGAACAGGTCGAAATCTTCGCGCTGGCCGAAAGCCTTGGCGGCGTGGAAAGCCTGATCGAACACCCGGCGATCATGACCCACGCCAGCATTCCCGCAGTAAACCGCGCGAAACTGGGGATTGGCGACTCGCTGGTGCGGCTGTCGGTGGGGATAGAAGACGTGGAAGACCTGCGCGCCGATCTGGCCCAGGCGTTGAAGGCGATTTGAGACGGGTTTTTGCCATTACATCGGGTAGGGATATTGTTGCCGGATTGGTAACAGAGCTTTGCCAAAAGATGGATGGTTGAAACTTTGATAGCTTGCTAACGTTTACCCCATCAAATCCGCCGATTTGATGGATGTCCTTCAGGCCGCTAAACCGTCCGAGATAACGGGTTAGCGGCTTTTTTATTGCCTGTTATCAGCGCCTACATGCCTTTGATTCTGGCCGGATGCCGTAGGAGTCCAGCTTGCTGCGGACCGCGATCGGGCGATCTGTCGCGCAGCGGCAGCAAAACCGGCTTGCGCATTTTTTCAGGCATACCGCGTGCACCGGTTTCGCTGCCGCTGCGCGCCAGATCGCTGGCAAGCAGAGCGCCTCCGGCCTGCAGCCAGACTCAAAGGCGACAAGCGTTCATCTCGCCAATTAGTCAGAAATTCGCAGGCGTATTGGCGCTGATGATTTCTGCCTCGTCTTGGCCGATGTTGCGGAAGCTGTGGGGCAAGGTGGTGGGGAAATAATAGCCGTCGCCCGCATTGAGCACGCTGATCTGGCCGTCGACGGTCAGCTCGATGGTGCCGCGCGTCACCAGCCCGCACTCCTCGCCCTGGGCGTGAACAATCGGCTCGTCGCCCGACCCAGCGCCCGGCGCGTACTGCTCGCGCAGCATGCGCATCTGGCGGCTGGGCACTGACGCGCCGATCAGCAGCAGGCGCAAGCCATCACGTCCCAGATCCGGCTGTTCACCGGCCCTGAAGATGTAGCGTTTATCTTGAGGCGGTTGGTCGAAGGAGAAAAAATCGGCGAGGGTCATGGGAAACCCTTCGAGCAGTTTTTTCAGCGAGCTGACCGAGGGGCTCACGCGGTTCAATTCAATCAAGGAAATGGTGCCGTTGGCGACACCGCTGCGTCTGGCCAGCTCTCGCTGGGACATCTTGTAGCTTTCGCGCACTAACTTGAGTCGTGAACCCGTATCCATGACAGCCCTTTGTGAAAACCTGAGGGTATCGAGGACGCCTGCGCAGGTGCTTGATAAAGCACACATCGCGTTGACCGTCCCCCGTTTGAGTGGGGTGATTAGAGCACGTTTAAGCGCCCTGACCTATACGGCCACGCGACATAGGCCAGCGCCGGGATCAGACCGCCTGCGGCGGGTATTCGGCGATGAATTGGCCGATCACGTCAGCGAAGTCGTGATCGGCGGTAAAGCCCAGACTTTTCGCGTAACGGGCCGTGAACGCCCCTGGCCAGGAGCCGACGATTTTCTCGATCGCCGGGTTACGCTCCAGCCGAATCCGCCCGGCCACCTCGTCACCTGCCGTGCGGCGCAGGGCATCGATCATCTGCTCGACGCGGATTGACAGGCCCGGCATGTTGATCACCCGCCCGTCTTTCAATTGCTCGGGACTGAGCTCATGGCCGTGGATCAGATTGGCGATCGCCTGAGCCGGCGACATCAGCCAAAGACGGGTGTCCAGCGGCACCGGGCAGACGCTTTCCTGACCATTGAGCGGTTCACGGATGATGCCGCTGGCAAAGCTCGACGCGGCCATGTTCGGTTTGCCCGGACGCACCACAATGGTCGGCATGCGCAGGCTGCGGCCGTCGACGAAACCGCGACGGCTGTAGTCGGCCAGCAGCAGATCGTTCATCGCCTTCTGGGTGCCGTAGGAACTCTGCGGCGCCCACACCTGATGGTCTTCCACCTGCTCGGGCAACTGCCCGCCGAACACCGCCACCGAGCTGGTCATCACCCATTTCGGGCAGTTGCCGAGGTTGCGGATGCGCTCCAGCAAATTGTGAGTGGCTGCAAAGTTGATGCGCATGCCCAGCTCGAAATCCTGCTCGGCCTGGCTCGACACCACCGCCGCCAAATGAAAGATGCTGTCGGTATCGGCGCTGACCAGGGTTTCCAGCACCTTGGGGTCGGCGATGTCGCCGCAGACCACCTGCACACGCTGATCATCGATGCCCGACAGCGGTACGACGTCGAACGCGACGATGCGCTTGAGAGAACGCTGGCGGCCTTGCCGGTCGGTCAGCGAACCGCGCTGCAACAACGCTTCGATCAGGCGGCGGCCCAGAAAACCGGCCGCACCGGTCACGAGAATGTTCATGAATGACTCCTGATACTCAACGATTAACGAGTTTTGCGGGAATGCGGAAAATCAGCGCAGCCCCCAGAAACAGCGCACCCGCCATCACGTACATGCCGATGGTGGTGCTGTGGGTCAGGTCTTTGAGAAAGCCCATCAGATAGGGCGAGACAAAACCGGCGAGGTTGCCGCACGAGTTGATCAGCGCAATGCCCGCCGCCGCTGCCGTGCCGCCGAGAAACGCCGTCGGCAACGGCCAGAACAACGGCAAGGTGCTCAGCGCGCCCATGGCGCCGAGGGTCAGGCCGATCATCGAGACCGTAAAATTGTCGCTCCAGGTCGCCGAGATGATCAGACCGATGCCACCGACGATGGCCGTCAGCGCCAAGTGCCAGCGACGCTCACGCAAACGGTCGGCATTGCGCGACACCAGCAGCATGGTGGCTACCGCCGCGCCGTAGGGAATCGCCGTCAGCAGGCCGATCTGCAGTACATCGGTGACGCCGGCCTGACGCACCAGCGTCGGCAGCCAGAAGCCCACGGTGTAGAAGCCCGCGATCATGCAGAAATAAATGCCGGTGAGCAGCCAGACCCGCGGCTGGCGAAACACGTCGCGCACGCTGTGGGCTTCGTGGGACTGGTTCTCGGCGTCGATGCGCGATTGCAGCAAGGATTTTTCCGCGTTGCTCAGCCAGCCGGCATGGGAAATTCGATCACTCAGGCAGAAAATCACCAGAATGCCGATAGCAACGGACGGCAGCCCTTCGATGAAGAACAGCCATTTCCAGCCCGCCCAACCGTGGGCGCCGTCGAATACCGCCATGATCCAGCCCGACAGCGGCGCGCCGATCAACCCGGACAGCGGCACAGCGGTGGCGAACAACGCAAACATCTTTCCGCGCCGATGGGTCGGGAACCAGTACGACAGGTAAAGGATGACGCCCGGATAGAACCCGGCTTCGGCCAGCCCCAACAGGAAACGCATGATGTAGAACGACATCGGCGTGGTGACAAAGGCCATGCACGAGGAAATCACGCCCCAACTGATCATGATCCGCGCGATCCACAGCCGTGCGCCGACCTTGTGCAAGATCAGATTGCTGGGGATTTCCACCAGAAAGTACGCAATGAAGAAGATACCGGCACCCAGACCGTATACCGCCTCGGAGAAATGCAGATCATCGGACATTTGCAGCTTGGCAAAGCCAACGTTGACCCGATCCAGATAGGCCACCAGATAACACAGCAGCAACAGCGGCAAGATTCGCCAGGCGGCCTTGCGGTAGGCCGCGTCTTCAGACACATCGACAGGGCTGCCGATCACGTCTTGAGTCAGTGATTCACTCATCTCTTTCCCATCCCTTTGTTTTTGTAGTGGGCGATTTTGTCGGGGTAGAACAGTGTGCGACATAACAAGTAACATAATACGTCATACGAATTCAACGCTCAGTCGAAAGAGGACGCCTGACGCGAAATGCAGTAACGTTTGCTGATTTGAAACACGAGATTTCTATGCCTGCCTCAGACTCCTCCTCGCTGCCCAAAGCCTCGGCAAGCCTGAAAGATGCCTCCAAGGGCACCTTGGCCGATCAGGTGACGGCCGCGCTCAAAGCCCACATCGCCAGCGGCGAAGCCCTGCCCGGCTCGCGCCTGCCGACCGAACCGGTGCTGTGCGAGCGCTATGGCGTCAGCCGCACGGTGGTCCGCGAGGCCATTTCGCGGCTCAAATCTGCGGGGCTGGTGGAAGTGCGTCAGGGCAGCGGCACGGTGGTCAGCGAAGGCGCGCACATCAAGGCGTTCACCATTGAAATGGACGTGGGCGGCTCCATCGACGCCGTTCTGCGGGTGACCGAGTTGCGTCGAGGTATCGAAGGCGAGGCCGCAGCGCTGGCGGCCCAGCGGCACACCCCGCAACAACTGCAGAGCATCGAGCGCGCGCTGCACGCCATCGACCACGCCGAGGAGGAAGGCCTGGACGGCGTCGCGGAAGATCTGGCGTTTCACCTGTCGATTTCCCACGCCACGGGCAATGTGCTGTACCCGTCGCTGCATGAATTCATCGCCCAGTTCGTCAAGGAAGCGATCCGCATCACCCGTTCCAACGAAGAACGCCGCCAGGAGATGGCCCGTACCGTGCGCATCGAACACTTCGCGATCTACAACGCCATCGCTGCCAGCGACCCCGACGCTGCCCGCCATGCAGCCCTTACCCACATCAATAATGCAGTTGAGCGGCTCAAGAGCGCTGACCCCGCGTTCTGGCAAAATCCGGTGCACAGATCCTGTTGAATATCAGCGAGAGCGAGGGATGGCGACCGTTCGTCGCCAATCTCCAAATGAGAATCAGTTATAAACTGCTTTTCACAAACCTTTCACGTCTCAAGGTTCAGTCTGTACCTACTCCTTTTGATCCTCTTTAAGCCCGTCTTCCCCAGCGGGCTTTTTTCTGCCTGCGATTTGGCACCCGAGCCCCCCTGATCCTGAGACGTTCGTCCCATTACGCGACACACAGCCGTGGCCCCGTTCGTGTTGTGCTACACCTACTGGCACGCACTTCAGCAATGCCAAGGATGAAACGGTCATATGCGTTTGAACATGCCGGTTACACAGCAGGAACGTACTTTCGCCGCCAGCGAGCGCTTGATCTCCACCACCGACCTCAGCAGTCACATCACTTACTGCAACGACGCTTTCGTCGCCCTCAGCGGTTTCACCCGCGAGGAGTTGATCGGCCAGCCCCACAACCTCGTTCGTCATCCCGACATGCCGCCTTCGGTGTTCGCTCACATGTGGGAAACCATCAAGCAGGGCAAACCGTGGATGGGTGTGGTCAAGAACCGCAGCAAGAACGGTGATTTCTATTGGGTCAGCGCTTACGTCACGCCGATCTACGAGCAGGGCAAGATCTCAGGCTTCGAATCGGTGCGCTCCCTGCCCACCCGTGATCAGGTGCGTCGGGCCGAGGCGCTGTATGCGCGCTTGCGTGTCGGCAAGTCGGCGGTCTCCGCTTTCAGCACCCTTGGATATCACTTCACGCGGCAGTTGCCGTTGCTGATCGCCGCCGTGGTGCTGGGCGTATGCAACTATGTACTGTCCGATCACGCGGAGCTGGCGACGATGCTGCTGACCCTGGTTGCCCTCAGCGCCGTGTGGGAATGGCGGCAGAACCAGACCCTCAAAGCGCTGCTCGACGAGCATCCCAAAGCCTTCACGGACGCGCTGATTGCCCTGACCTACAGCGACAATCACGGCCCGCAGGCGCGACTGGACCTGGCGCTGCTCAGCGAAGAGGCGCGCCTGCAGACCGCCTTGACCCGACTGGTGGATGCCGGGGAAGGCGTGAAGCAGCGCGCCGGGCAGTCCGCCAGCCTGTCGCTGTTGCAAGCCCAGGCGCTGGACCAGCAACGCAACGAAACCGATCAGTCGGCCACCGCCATCCACCAGATGGCCGCGACCATTCAGCAAGTCACCCATAACGTACAAAGCACCGCCCATGCCGCCCAGGAGGCCGACACCTTGGCCCAGCAAGGGCGCGGGTTGGCCGACGACAGCCTGTTGGCGATCCGGCACATGGCCAATTCGGTGACCGAAATCGGCGAGGCCGTGAGTGAGCTGGCGGGGGCGACGCAATCAATCGGCAGCGTCGTCGATGTCATCAATGCGATTGCCCAACAGACCAACTTGCTGGCGCTCAACGCGGCCATCGAAGCGGCGCGGGCCGGCGAACAGGGTCGAGGGTTTGCCGTTGTGGCCGATGAAGTGCGCTCACTGGCGTCCCGCACCCAGACCTCTACCGAGCAGATACAGAACATCATCGGCGAGCTGCGCGAAGGCGCCAATCGCGCCGTGGCCACGGCCACCCGCGGTCAGTCGATGTCTCAGGAAAGCGTGGCCAGCGTCGAAGCCGTGCAGCAGGCGCTGAGCGGCATCAGCGAAGCCGTCACGCGCATCACCGGCATGAGCCAGCAAATGGCCTCGGCGTCTGAACAACAGACCCACGTGGCCGAAAGTATCAACCAGCAGATCAACCGTATCGCGCAATTGTGCGACCAGAGCGCAGGGCAGGCGCAGCAGGGTTCAAGCATCAGCCGCGAGCTGGAGCAGATGGCGCAATATCTGCACAGCCTGGCCGAGCGTTTCAATCGATAGGATCGCCTACACTTCGCCCCAGACGTGAAACTGCACGACTACACCCAAGTGTACATCGAGCTCAGCCAGTTCTACCCCAAGCCCCAGCCGACAGCGGTGATCTCGGCGCAGACCCTGCAATCGATCACCCGCTACTTCGACACCGCGCTCAAGCGTGAACTGGGCAAGGACCTGCCCCTCGCTCAAACGCCCGGGCCGGGCACGATCGTCGTGCGTCCGGCGATTACTGCGGTGTCGACCAGCGACCAGGGTTTCAAACCCTATGAAGTGCTGCCTATCGCGCTGGTGGCGGCAGCGGTGAACACGGCGGCAGGTGGGCGTGATCAGGATGTGGAAATCGCCACCGAAGCAGTGTTTCTCGATGGCGACACCCATAAGGTGCTCGCCCAGGTGGTGCGCAAAGGCAGTGGCACGCCGCTGGAAAACGCCAAGACGCAACTCACCGTGGAGGACGTCAAACCCGTGCTGGACAGCTGGGCCACGGATTTGCGTCTGAGTTACGAGAAACTCAAGGCCGGCAAATGATCCCTCAGGGCCTGACCTGCGCAATCGCCCGCGCCAGTTCGACCTGATTGAATGGCTTGGGCAAACGCGGCCAGCCGAGGCTGGCGTTGGCCTGGGTGTCGGTGAAGCCTGACGAGAGAATCAGCGCGAGCGCCGGGCGCAGCTGTGAGATGTGCTCGGCCAGCGCAGCGCCGGACATACCCGGCATCACGTAATCGGTGATGACCAGATCGAAGTTGTCGTGCTCACGAATCAGCGCCAAGGCTTGCTGGCCGTCAGCGGCGGTCTGCACCAGGTGGCCAAGGTCTTCAATCATCGCCCGTGTGCTGAGCAGCACGAGCGGGTCATCGTCGACGAACAACACCTTGAGCTGACGGGTTTTTTGGGCGCTATCGAGGTAAGCGGCGTCGGCCTCGCTAACGACGCCCTGGCCGCTGACGAGCAGGGAAATCGGCAACCACAGCTCGGCCGTGGTGCCCTTCCCCAGCTCACTCTTGAGCACCAGTTTGCCCCCCGACTGCTCCGCCAGACCGTGAATCATCGACAAGCCAAGGCCCGTGCCCTTGCCCACACCCTTGGTGGTAAAGAAAGGCTCCGTGGCACGCTGCAGCGTCGCTTCATCCATGCCGCTGCCGCTATCGGCCACCGAGATGCAGATGAAATTCTCCGGCGCCTGAGACGCCGTGCGGGAAAAAAGCGCTTCTCTGGCCGACACAACGATGTGGCCGCCGTCGGGCATCGCGTCCCGCGCGTTGATCATCAGGTTCATGATCGCCATTTCCAACTGCCCCGGATCGACGAACACCGACCGCAGCAACAGCGGAAAGCGGGTTTCGACGGTAATGTTGGAGCCCAGCGAGGTGCCCAGCAGCTCGGACATGCCACGGATCAGCGTGCCCACATCGACCGGCTGAGGGGCCAGCTCCTGACGCCGGGCGAACGCCAGCATGCGCTGGGTCAAGGAGGAGCCGCGATGAGCGGCGGCGATGGCGTTTTCCAGCAGCGACAGGGTCCGGGCATCGCCCTGAATGCGCTTTTTCACGATGCCCAGGCTGCCGAGAATCACCGTCAGCAGGTTGTTGAAGTCGTGGGCGATGCCGCCGGTGAGCTGGCCGATGGACTCCATTTTCTGCGACTGGTAGAGCGCCTCGCGGGCTTCTTTGAGCGCCGCTTGGGCCTGCACGGAGTCGGTCACGTCGCGCGTGATCTTGGCGAAACCGATGATGGCGCCGGCGCTGTTGCGAATCGGGTCGATGACCACGTGCACGAGAAACCGCGAACCGTCCTTGCGCACCCGCCAGCCCTGCCCCTCGAAACGCCCTTCGCGCTCGGCAGTGGCCAGGGAGCGTTGAGGCAAGCCGGCTTGCGCATCGGCCTGCTCGAAAAACAGGGAAAAATGCCGACCGATGACTTCGGCCGGTTCATAGCCCTTGATGCGCTGGGCGCCCGCATTCCAGGTGGTGATGATGCCCGTGGGGTCGAGCATGTACAGGGCGTAGTCGGTGACGCCCTGTACCAACAGGCTGAATTGCTGCTCGCTGGTGCGCAGTGCCTCCTCGGCCAGCTTGCGCTCGGTCAGATCGCGGGTGACTTTGGCGTAGCCGATCAGGCTGCCGTCGGCGGCATGGATCGGGTCGATGACCACCAGTGCCCACAGGCGCGTGCCGTCCTTGCGCACCCGCCAGCCCTCGCCCTCGAAACGGCCCGATGTCGCGGCGATCTGCAACGCCCGATCAGGCAAGCCGCCCAGACGGTCTTCTTCGGTGTAGAACAGCGAAAATGGCCGGCCGATGATTTCCGCCTCTTCGTATTGCTTGATCTTGCGCGCACCGGAGTTCCAGCTGCGCACAATGCCAGCGGTGTCGATCATGTAAATGGCATAGTCGACCACGGCGTCGACCAGCAACCGGTACCGGTCTTCCTGAGCAAGCAAGGCGGAGGGCGGTTTGGGTGGCTGCATGGTTGCCTCTGATCAGGGATTGTGGCTTTTGGACATTATGAAACATTGGAGAGGCAAAAGCCTGCTCGTGACTGGCAAGCGTCAGCCCACAGCAGGCCCCAATAGCGCTCTGACCCGATTGAGCACCGCCTCGATATCGAAGGGTTTGTCGAACACTTCGACAAACAGGTCAGGCCGCGCAATGCCCAGGTGGGCCTGGGCACCGCTCATCAATATCATCGGCAGATGACCCAGGGTCTTGTGCGTGCGAACCACTTCGGCCAGCTCGATGCCATTCATCCCCGGCATCATGTAATCGGTAATGATCAGCTGCGGACGCTCGCGCTCCAGAATGCTCAACGCCCGCTGACCGCTGCCTGCGGTCACGGTGAGATAGCCTTCATCCTCAAGGGCAAAGCTCAGTATGTCGGCGATCAGGTACTCGTCGTCGACGATCAGAATCGTGGTCATAGCGCCCCCAGTCGGCTTGACCCGCCATGAGCGAGGCCGCGACCGCGACCCTTACACGTGGTGGGTATCGCCAAGGGCATGGAAATGAACCTTCTTTACGTCCAGACCCTGACTGGCGATGATGACTTCCAGCAATGCGGGGTCGTAGGGATTGTCCCTGATTTTAAGAATGGACAAATGGCGTTTAAGTTCAGCCGGTTCCTGAACGAAACGCAGCACCAACAGGTTATCGACGATGCCTGAGAGATCCGGCGCTGGCGCATCGATCTCACCGCCCAAAAGACTTCTGACCTCCCAGGAGGCCACGACAGTGACATTGCGCGCACGCAACTCACCCATCAGAGCGGTGAACAGGTCAACGATCCGGGTTTTGTCGGCACCCGCGCGGGCCATCCCCCCCAGGCTGTCAATGAAGATGCGCTTGATCGCCTTCTCTTCGACAGTGCGCAGCAGCTCCAGCGCCAGTTTGTCGATCAGCTCGGTGGTGGCCGACTTCCACAGGATGGTCAGGGCGCCGGACTGCTCCATCGCCGCAAAGTCCAGTCCCAGGGCCGCAGCCTTCATTCGCAGACGCTGCGGCGATTCATAAAAACCGAAATGCAGTCCCGGCGCTTCGGGCGTCGATTGCCCGAGGAAGCTCACGCCGAACGAGGTTTTACCCGAGCCTGAAGGACCGACGAGTAAGCTCACCGAAGAGTCGACCAACCCGCCGCCGATCAGCGGATCGAGGCTCGGCAGACCGCTGGGGATCAGACAGAGACAGTCGCTGTCGCGCATCGCCGAATGGGTCACGGTGCTTTCCAGACGCGGGTAGACCACCAACCCGTCATCGGTGATTTCACACTCGTGGGCACCGGCGATGGCGCCGCTGCCACGGGTCTTGCGCATCTTGATGCGACGAATCGAGCGATTGCCAACCTGCTCTTCACCCAGTTCCAGTACGCCATCGACCATGGTGTGCTCAGGGCTGCCGTCATCGAGTTGCGAGCTGGTGAGAAAAAACACCGTGCAACCGGCAAAAGCCGCATGGCCCTGCAGTTCGGAGATAAAGCGTTTGGTGTTGATCGGCGAGTCGGCCTTGGAGCGCGCATTGAGCAAGCCGTCGAGAATCATGACCGTGGACTTCTGCCGCACGATCTCGCGACGCAACAGCTTGACCACCTCTTCCAGACCGTCGTTTTCCATGGTGTCGAAGGCGCTGACGAACTGGATCTGATCGCCGATCCTGTCCTTGTCGAAAAAGCTCAACGTCGACAGAAACTGGAACAGTCGCTCATGGGGCTCGGCCAGCAACGTAGCGAACAGCACGCGGCCGCCGTTTCGCGTGTGGTTGAAACCGATCTGGTTGGCCAGAATGGTCTTGCCCGACCCCGGCCGCCCTTGAATGATGTAAGAAGATCCGGCGACGAAGCCGCCCTTCAGCAGCTCATCCAGTCCCTGAATTCCGCTCTGAAGGCGTTTTAGCTGGTTCAAATGTGCTTCCTCCGCCAGTAGTCGTCAGCGGTGCGAACGATGCGCACGGCGAAAGCCGCATTCTTTCGCGTTTGGCGCGCCATTCCAAGAACAATCATCATTCCCGACGCAGGCTTACGACACACTTCGCGGGTCGGCCTCACCGCTGTCGAGGGACTTGGGAAGGCGCTTGCTCTTCCACGCAGCCCTCGGTTTCAGCGATGGATTGCGGGCTGCGGCGTTCAGGGTCATCAGGTTTGATAGGCGCCGACAACGGGAATTCGGGGGTGTCGTCCGGCAGATCCGCGCCAGCGTGATCAGGGGTGCGGGTGCTCATGGCTCCTGCCTCTTATTGATGGATGCAGAGGTTGGAGTGCGCAGTAAGGAGGACGTGCGTTTTTTGTGGATCAAAAGGACGTACTTGCTCGCGTTGCTTGAATCCCCCTCAATTCCTGTAGGCGCTACTGGCGCTGTGCGACAGTGGCGAATGCGGTGTGTCAGGCAAGACGCTTTCGCGGCCGTCGTAACCTCCGACTGCTCCTACAGAGAATCGGCTCAGGGTTAAAAATCTGTGTTCACTGTTGATCGTTCAGCGCAGTTGCGCCAGACAGACTTGCAAGATATCCAGCCCTTCATTGAGCACCTGGGCCTCAATCGTCAACGGCGCCAGCAACCGCACGATGTGCCGCGACTTGCCGCTGGGCATCAACAACAGCCCCCGCTCACGCGCTGCCTCCAGCAGTTGTCCCATCTGCGCAGTCGCAGGCTTGCCTTCCGGAGTCAACAGCTCAATGCCCCGCATCGCCCCCACCCCCGTCAATCGCCCCAGAAACGGCGACAGCTTCTGCGCCTGCCACTGCTCGAAACGCGCCAGAACTGTCGATGAATACTGCTCTCTCCACGCCGAGAGATTCGCATCAGTCATTACATCCAGGGTGGCCAACCCTGCGGCGCAGGCCAGTGGATTGCCCGAATAGGTCCCCCCCAGCCCGCCTTTGGGAAGGGTGTCCATCAACGCCTGGCGCCCCACTACCGCACCCAGCGGCACGCCGCCGGCGATGCTTTTGCCGAGCAACAGCAGGTCCGGCTCGATCCCCAGACGACTGAATGCAAAGCGCTCCCCGGTACGCCCGAAACCCGACTGGATCTCATCGACGATGAGCACAATGCCTTGGTCATCACACAGCTGGCGCAGAATGCGCGCGAACTCAGGGTCCAGCGCCAGAAACCCGCCCTCGCCCTGCACCGGTTCGATGATGAAACAGGCAACTTCGTCGATGTCGATCTCTACGCTGAACAAGCGATCCATCGCCTTGAGCGTCTCGGCCACCGTCACCCCGTTGTCGACACTCGGATACGGCAAATGAAACACCGGCCCCGGCAACACGCCGACCTTCTGCTTGTACGGCGCCACTTTGCCATTGAGGTTAAGCGTAGCGAGGGTGCGGCCATGGAACGCGCCATCGAAGGCGATCACCGCCGACTTGCCGGTGTGGCCGCGCACTACCTTCAAGGCGTTTTCGGCCGCTTCGGCGCCGCTGTTGGTGAGCATGCCGCTGACCGGGTAACTCACCGGGATGAACACCGCCAGACGCTCGATGAACTGTTGATAAGGCACATGGGGTGCGGCATTGAACGCGTAATGGGTCATGCGCTGGGCCTGCTCGCAGATCGCCGCGACGATCGCCGGATGACAATGCCCCAGGTTCAGCACGCCGATGCCGCCGACAAAATCGATATAACGCTTGCCGTCAACGTCCCAGACCTCGGCGTTTTTTCCGTGGGTGAGACTGACGGGGTGCACGAAGGAAATGGAATTGCTGACGGAAGGAAAAGCCATGCGCGGACGTCCTTGGGGACAGTGGGAATGGCGCCTATCTAAGCGGTGAAGCGCAGCCGCCCACAAGCGAAATAAAGGCAAGGGTTCATTCCGCCAAGGACTGATGTCGGTGATCAGGCATTTATCGACGGTATTTAAGTTGCGCTGTACGACTCAATGCTCGCCCGATGGAGATCTTGCAACCTCCCTTGCCCGTGAGCAACTTCTGTCACTTAGTTGAAAGGGAGGCTGTATCGTTTTTTTATGATTTCGAAGCTTTTCAGTTTCCGTTCAGCTTCGTGAGCGTAGGCTCGGATTCAGAAATGAAAAGCGATGTTTCGGGCAGCGTGGACACGCTCGTCCTTTATGAATAACTCGCTTACAGCCCTTTAAAAACGGACCAGAACAAAGGGTGATAAGAATAACCCTTTTCTATGACTTCTATATTTCAATTCGAAAAGACTGAGAATGCTCTTTATAAATTCGCACTCTCTCGATGAAAATCCAACGCGTCGTAAACGGATTTTTCATAAATAATCTTCTATTGTCTGAATCACCGAAGTTATAGAAGCCGTTTCGCTATAGGGATTACATGCATCAACCCACGGATGGGTAACCGGCTTCAGTTCCACTCTCTGCGCGTCAGTTGCAACGGTTTGTATATATGAACAATGAGCACTCTGTTTTTCAGAGTGAGCACGTGCGTGTCCCTGCGCCTCGATATTGCTGAACGACCGGAGGATGTACATGAGTCTGGATTTTCTTCCTTTTTCCCGCCCCAGCATGGGCGATGAAGAAGTCGCCGCGGCCACCCGCGTGCTGCGCTCGGGGTGGATCACCACAGGGCCCGAGGCCCAGCGCCTGGAGCAACAGTTCGCCGAGCGCTGCGACGCGCAACAGGCCGTCGCGCTGTCGTCGGCCACTGGCGCCCTGCACATCACCCTGCTGGCCTTGGGCATCGGCCCCGGCGATGAAGTCATCACCCCGTCGCAGACCTGGGTCTCTACTGCCAACATGATCTGCCTGCTCGGCGCCACGCCGGTGTTCGTCGACATCGACCGCGACACCCTGATGACTGACGCTGCGCGAATCGAGCGCGCCATCACGCCGCGCACCAAGGCCATCATTGCGGTGCATTACGCTGGCGCCGCTTTCGACCTCGACCCGCTCTACGCCCTGGCTGAGCGCCATGGCATCCCAGTGATCGAAGACGCAGCCCACGCCGCCGGTACCCGCTACAAGGGCCGTGCGATTGGCGCGAGAGGCACGGCGATTTTCTCGTTCCATGCGATCAAGAACATGACCTGCGCCGAGGGCGCGATGTTCGTCAGCGACGACGCACGACTGGCAGATCGCGTACGCCGGTTGAAATTCCACGGGCTGGGCGTCGACGCCTATGACCGCCTGACCCATGGCCGCAAGCCCCAGGCCGAAGTGATCGAACCGGGCTTCAAGTACAACCTGGCGGACATCAACGCCGCCATTGCCCTGGTGCAGCTCGAGCGCCTGGACGCCATCAATGCCCGTCGCACTGAACTGGCCCACCATTACCTGGAACGCCTGGCCGGCAGCCCGGTGTTGCCCTTGGCGCAGCCGCAATACGACCAGCAGCACGCCTGGCACCTGTTCATCCTGCGCATCGATGCCGAACGCTGCGGCCTTGACCGCGACGCCTTCATGAAAGCCCTGCAAGCGCAGAACATCGGCAGCGGCATTCATTTCATCGCCACTCACCTGCACAGCTATTACCGCCAGCGGTTCCCCGATGTAAGCCTGCTCAACACCGAGTGGAACTCCTCGCGCCTGTGTTCCATCCCGCTGTTTCCTGACATGACCGTGGCCGATGTCGACCGCGTGGTCAGTGCCATTGAATCGGCCACCGAAACCGGGGGGCCGGCCCGCTCATGAAACCGTACCCAATCCATCGCGTGTCGATTGTCATCCCGGTCTACAACGAAGAACAAAGCCTGCCTGAGCTTTTGCGTCGCACTCAAGCGGCCTGCGCGCAACTGAGCCTCCCGGCGGAGATCATTCTGGTGGACGACGGCAGTCGTGACGACTCCGCCGAGATCCTGCTGGAGGCCAGTCAGCGCGAGGGCAGCGCTGTGGTGGCCGTCATCCTCAACCGCAACTACGGCCAGCACGCCGCGATCATGGCCGGTTTTGGCCAGTGCAAGGGCGATCTGGTGATCACCCTCGACGCCGACCTGCAAAACCCGCCTGAGGAAATCCCCCGGCTCGTCACCCTCGCCCAGCAGGGTTACGACGTGATCGGCACCGTGCGCGGCGATCGTCAGGACTCGGCCCTGCGCCGCTGGCCGTCGAAGCTCATCAACCTGGCCGTGCAACGCTCCACCGGCGTGGCCATGACCGACTACGGCTGCATGCTGCGCGCTTACCGGCGCAGCGTCGTCGACGCCATGCTCGCCTGTACCGAACGCAGCACCTTCATCCCGATTCTGGCCAACAGTTTTGCCCGTCACACCACTGAAGTAGTGGTCGAGCATGCTGAGCGTGAGCATGGCGAATCGAAATACAGCGCGATGAAGCTGATCAACCTGATGTTTGACCTCATTACCTGCATGACCACAACGCCTTTGCGGTTGCTGAGCATCATCGGCTTGAGCATGGCGTTTCTGGGCATGGCCTTCGCCACCCTGCTGATCGTGTTGCGCTTGATCTTCGGGGCGCCCTGGGCGGGTCACGGCACCTTTGTCCTGTTCGCCGTGCTGTTCGTGTTCACCGGCGGGCAGTTCATCGGCATGGGCCTGTTGGGCGAATACCTGGGCCGCATGTACAACGACGTTCGCGCGCGTCCACGTTACTTCATCGAAAAAATCGTGCGCAGCACGCCGCCCGCGCCCCTCAGCAAAGCCGATTCCCCAGCTCTCTTGAACAAGGTTGCCCCATGAGTCTGAAAGCCGTTGTTTTTGCCTACCACGATATCGGTTGCGTCGGTATCGAAGCCTTGCTCAACGCGGGCTACGAGATCTCGGCGGTATTCACCCACGCCGATGATCCCGGGGAAAAAACCTTTTTTGGCTCAGTGGCGCAGCTCTGCGCCCGGCACGGCATCCCGGTGCATGCGCCGCAAGACGCCAACCACCCGCTGTGGATCGAGCGCATCGGCAAGCTGGCTCCGGATTTCATCTTCTCGTTCTATTACCGCCACCTGCTCAGCGAACACCTGCTGGCCTGCGCCAAGAATGGCGGTTTCAACCTGCATGGCTCGCTGCTGCCGAGCTATCGCGGTCGTGCGCCTGCCAACTGGGTACTGGTCAACGGCGAGAGCGAGACCGGCGTGACCCTGCACCGCATGGTCAAGCGTGCTGACGCTGGCGCCATCGTTGCCCAGCAACGCATCGCCATCAGCGCCACCGACACCGCCCTGACCCTGCATGGCAAACTGCGCACCGGCGCCGCCGACCTGCTCTCGGAAACCCTGCCGCTCCTGGGCAAAGGGCAATTGCCGGGTGTGGAGCAGGATGAATCGAAAGCCACTTATTTCGGCCGCCGCACCGCTGCCGATGGCCTGATCGACTGGCAGCGCCCAGCCTCGCAGTTGCACAACCTGGTGCGCGCCGTGACTCAACCCTACCCTGGCGCGTTCTGCCCGGTGGGCGAGCACAAGCTGGTCGTCTGGGCCTCGAACGTGCAGGCTGGCAACGACGGCCAACTGCCGGGCACCGTGATCAGCTGTGAACCGCTGCGCATTGCCTGCGGCGAGGATTCCCTGGTGATCACCGCCGGTCAACGCGGCGATGAAGGCCTGTATCTGAGCGGTCCGCAACTGGCGCGCGAGTTCGGCCTGGTGGAAGGTTCGCGTCTGCTGGGCGGCGACAAGCGCCGTCAGATGCGCCGTACGCGGGTGCTGATCCTCGGCGTCAACGGCTTCATCGGCAACCACCTGTCCGAGCGCCTGCTGCAGGATGACCGCTATGAAATCTTCGGCATGGACATCGGCTCCGACGCCATTGAGCGCATGCGCAGCCACCCCAATTTCAATTTCATCGAAGGCGACATCAGCATCCACACCGAGTGGATCGAATTCCACATCAAGAAATGCGACATGGTGCTGCCGCTGGTGGCCATCGCAACGCCCATCGAATACACCCGCAACCCACTGCGCGTGTTCGAGCTGGATTTCGAAGAAAACCTGAAAATCGTCCGCTACTGCGTCAAGTACAACAAGCGTGTGATTTTCCCCTCGACCTCGGAAGTCTATGGCATGTGCCAGGACCCGAGCTTCAACGAGGACACCTCGAACCTGGTGGTCGGCCCGATCAACAAGCAGCGCTGGATCTACTCGGTTTCCAAGCAGCTGCTCGATCGGGTGATCTGGGCCTATGGCCAGAACGGCCTGCAATTCACCCTGTTCCGTCCGTTCAACTGGATGGGCCCGCGCCTGGACCGGCTGGACTCGGCGCGCATCGGCAGCTCCCGGGCTATCACCCAGTTGATCCTGCACCTGGTGGAAGGTACGCCGATTCGCCTGGTCGACGGCGGCGCGCAAAAACGCTGTTTCACCGACGTGGCCGACGGCATCGAAGCCCTGGCGCGGATCATCGAAAACCGCGACGACCGCTGCAACGGTCAGATCATCAACATCGGCAACCCGGACAACGAAGCCAGCATCCGTCAACTGGGCGAAGAGCTGCTGCGTCAATTCGAAGCTCACCCGCTGCGCCACAACTTCCCGCCGTTCGCCGGTTTCCGTGAGGTCGAGAGCCAGTCGTTCTACGGCAAGGGCTATCAGGACGTCAGCCATCGTAAGCCGAGCATCGACAACGCCCGTCGCCTGATCGACTGGCAGCCGACCATTGAGTTGCGCGAAACCATCGGCAAGACGCTGGATTTCTTTCTGCGCGAAGCCATGACCGAGAAGGCGCAAGCACATTGATCCAGGCCGGCTTGCGTATTGACGTCGACACCTATCGCGGCACCCGTGACGGCGTGCCGCGTCTGCTGGACGCACTCGACGAGGCTCAGATCAAGGCCACGTTCTTTTTCAGTGTCGGGCCGGACAACATGGGGCGCCACCTGTGGCGCCTGGTGCGGCCGCAGTTCTTCTGGAAGATGCTGCGCTCCAGGGCCGCGAGCCTGTACGGCTGGGACATCCTGCTGGCCGGCACCGCCTGGCCCGGCAAGCCCATCGGTCGCGATCTGGGGCCGTTGATGCGTCGGGCGCAGGAGGCTGGCCATGAGGTCGGCCTGCACGCCTGGGATCACCACGGCTGGCAGGCCAACGCCGGGCGTTGGACACCGGCTCAGTTGACCGAGCAGATCCGCCGTGGCGTCGACACCCTCACCGATATTCTCGGCAAACCCGTCACCTGTTCCGCCGCTGCGGGCTGGCGTGCCGACGAGCAGGTGGTGCAGGCCAAGCAGGCCTTCGGCTTTCGCTACAACAGCGACTGCCGGGGCCACAGCCTGTTCCGCCCGCTGCTCGCCGACGGCCAACCCGGCACGCCGCAGATTCCCGTGGACCTGCCGACTTTTGATGAGGTGGTCGGCCCGCAACTGGACGCCAGTGCGTTCAACAATTACCTGCTGCGCCAGTTCAAGCCGACGAGGCTGAACGTCTATACCGTGCATGCCGAGGTCGAAGGCATTGTCATGGCCGAGCCGTTCCGGCAGTTGCTGCGTCAGGCGAAAACCGCTGGCGTGCAGTTCCGGCCGCTGGGCGATCTTCTGCCAGCGTTCGCGCAGACCTTGCCCCAAGGGCATCTGGTGCGCGGCGCTTTGCCTGGGCGTGAAGGCTGGCTGGGGGTGCAGCAGCCATGAGCCGCCAACAACCGATGCTGTGGCTGCTGGCGGCCTTTGTGCTGGCCTACCTGCTGCCCTTGGGTTTTCACGGTTTGTGGATTCCCGACGAAACCCGATACGCGCAGATCAGCCAGGAAATGCTGCACAGCGGCAACTGGGCCGCGCCGCATTTCATGGGTCTGCGTTATTTCGAAAAACCTGTCGGCGGTTATTGGCTGATCGCCCTGGCCCAGGCCGTGTTCGGTGAGAACCTGTTCGGCGTGCGCTTCGCCTCGGCCCTGAGCACCGGGCTGACGGTGCTGCTCACCTATCATCTGGCGGGCAAGCTGTGGCGGGACCCGCGCAAGTGCTTTGCCAGCGCCCTGCTGCTGATGAGCTTCATGTTCGTGGCAGGCCAGGCCGGTTACGCCAACCTTGATCCGCAGTTCACGTTTTGGGTGAGCCTGTCGCTGACAGCCTTCTGGTACGCCGTGCACAGCGTCGGCATAGCGCGCGTGCTGTATTGGGCGCTGTTGGGTGTAGCGTGCGCCATGGGTTTCATGACCAAGGGTTTTCTGGCGCTGGCATGGCCGGTGATCGTCGCCCTGCCCTTTATGGTCTGGCAGCGGCGCCTGCGCGAACTGATGACCTTCGGGCCCATCGCGATCATCGTCGCGGCGGTAGTCTGTCTGCCGTGGGTGCTCACCGTGCACCTGCGCGAACCGGACTTCTGGCGCTTCTTCTTCTGGCACGAGCACGTCCGTCGTTTCGCGGGCAGCAATGCCCAGCACGACGAAGCGTGGTGGTTCTATTTGCCGTTGCTGGTGGTCGCGTGCGTGCCCTGGTCGATCCTGCTGCCGGTCACGTTCAAGCAGGCCTGGCAACAGCGTCGCCTGAGTGAGAGCGGCTTTCTGCTGCTGTGGTTGCTGGTGCCGCTGGCGTTTCTCAGCATCAGCAACGGCAAGCTGCCGACCTACATCCTGCCGTGCCTGATACCCCTTGCCCTGCTGATGGGCAATGCGCTGGCCGATCGCCTGAGCAGCAGTAACGGCCTTGCCCTGCGCCTCAACGGCTGGCTCAACGCGGGGTTCGGCGTCGCGGCACTGGCGGCGCTGGTCGTCATGCAGATCAAGAATTCGGTCTACGACCAGGAACCGCAACACCTGACGCTGGCGATCGTGGTGCTGCTGGCCTGGGTGATCGTCAACGCCTTGCAGGGCTTCAAGCCCCTGCGGTTCTGGGCCACGCCGGCATTGGGCGCCTGGCTGACGATCGCCCTGACTCCAATGGCGCTGCCCAACAGCGTGGTGTTCAACAAGACCCCGGATCAGTTCGTCGCGCGCCATGAGGCAGAACTGGCCGCCACGACCCATCTGCTGAGCAATGACCTCGGTGTGGCGGCGGCGTTGTCCTGGCGCCTGAACCGCAATGACGTGGTGTTTTACGACACCCGTGGCGAGCTGGAATATGGCCTGGCTTACCCGCAGACCATCCCTCGCGAAGTGGACTGGCATCAGGTGCAAGGCTGGATGACCGAGGCCCGCCGCCAGGGTTCGGTAGGCGTGGTGATGCGCGGCGACGGCAAGGATCAGCAATACGAATTGAGCCTGTTGCCCATCGACGGCAAGCGCTATCAGGAAGGCAATCTGCTGATCCTGATCTTCGACAGGACGCCGTCATGACCGTCGTTCTCCTGCTCAGCGCCTGCCTGCTGACCTGTTTGGGGCAAATCGCACAAAAGCTCACCGTCGAGCAATGGGGCGGAGTTTTCCCAGGCCTCGGCCAGGCGCTGACCCGTGTCTGGCTGTGGGTGGCACTGGCGTGCATGGGTGGCGGCATGCTGCTGTGGCTGCTGGTGTTGCAGCGGCTGGAGGTCGGCATCGCCTACCCCATGCTGGCGCTGAATTTCGTGCTGATCACCCTGACCGGTCGTTACGTGTTCAACGAGTTGGTGGACCGTCGTCACTGGCTGGGCCTGGCGATGATCCTGATCGGCGTGATGCTGCTGGGGCGTCAGGCATGAACGTCTCGTCCTTGAGTTTTTCGACCGCCAGGCGTCGTGGCCTGACCCTCGCCCTGTGCAGCGTGGCACTGGTCAGTGCCGCACAACTGGGTATGCGCTGGAGCATGGTGCGCCTGCCGCAACCGGCGCAGTGGCTCACATCGCTGCAGGCCGGCAGCGTCGATGTCCCGGCCCTCGGCGTGGTGCTGGCCGCCATCGCCGCCTATGCCCTGTCGATGCTGTGCTGGCTGGGCGCGCTGCGTGACTTGCCGCTCAGCCGTGCCTACTCGCTGCTGAGCATCAGCTACTTGCTGGTCTATCTGCTGGCAGCGTGGCTTCCCGTGTTCAACGAAACCCTCACCGTTCCCCGAACGGTGGGCGTCACCCTGATCGTGCTCGGTGTGGTAACGATCAATTTCCGACGTGACAGCGATCACGGCGCCAAGGAGTTATCCCGATGAAAATCAGCGTCTTCGGCAGCGGTTATGTGGGCCTGGTGCAGGCCACTGTTCTGGCGGAAGTGGGCCACGATGTGGTGTGCATGGACATCGACCCGGCCAAGGTCGAGCTACTGAGCAAAGGCCATGTGACCCTTTACGAGCCAGGCCTGGAAAGCTTGGTGCGGGAGAATCTGGAGACCGGCCGCCTGCATTTCACCGGGGATGAACAGCGCGCGGTCGAACACGGCGAGGTGCTGTTCATTGCCGTGGGCACGCCCTCGCGAGGGGACGGCTCGGCGGACCTGAGCGGGTTCTTCGCCGTAGGCGAAGCCATCGCCCGCCATCGTCTGGAGCCAGTGATCATCGTCGAGAAGTCGACCGTGCCGGTGGGCAGCGGTGACGCCCTGCGCAGCCACATCGAGCATCACCTGCGTCAGTCGGCACGGCTGCTCAGATTCGATATCGTCTCCAACCCTGAATTTCTCAAGGAAGGCTCGGCGATCAAGGACTGCCGTCGCCCGGACCGCATCGTCATCGGCTGCGGCAACCCGGACGTCTTCCCGGTGATGCGCGAGCTGTACGCGCCGTTCAACCGCAACCACGACCGCATTATGTTCATGGACCTGCGTAGCGCCGAGCTGACCAAATACGCTGCCAACTGCATGCTGGCGACCAAGATCAGCTTCATCAACCAGATCGCCGAACTGGCCGAGCATCTGGGCGCGGACGTTGAATCGGTGCGTCTGGGCATCGGTGCCGATTCGCGCATCGGCTACGACTTCATCTACCCCGGCTGCGGCTATGGCGGCTCCTGCTTCGGCAAGGACATTCGCGCGCTGATCCACAGCGCGCGGGAGGCCGGGTGCTCCAACGACCTGCTCAACGTGGTCGAGGACATCAATGAGCGGCAGAAACACAAGCTGTTCGATCGGGTAAACGCGTTCTACAAGGGCGAGCTCAAGGGCAAGACTTTCGCGCTCTGGGGCCTGGCGTTCAAACCCAATACCGACGACATGCGCGATGCACCCAGCCGCGTGCTGATGGAGGCCTTGTGGGCCGCAGGCGCCACCGTGCGTGCGTTCGACCCGGAAGCGATGCAGGAAACACAGCGCTTGTACGCCGAGCAGCCGAACCTGATGCTGATGGGCACGCCAGAATCGGTGCTGCTCGGCGCCGATGCGTTGATCGTCTGTACCGAATGGCAGCAGTTCAAGGCCCCGGATTTCGACCTGATCCAGCAGCGGTTGAAAGCGCCGGTGATCTTCGACGGGCGCAACCTGTACGACACCGAGCGCATGGCCAAACGCGGCTTCCAGTACTACCCGATCGGCCGCGGCGACTCCTGCACCCTACCCATCCCCCAGCAACAATGGGCGCCGTATGAATTGTTGGCCAATCACCACGCGGTCTGACACCACGCCCGCCCTGAGCGCCATGCAATGACTTGCTGTGGGAGCGAATTCACTCGCGAGAGGCCAAGACAGCCGACAGAGATTCATCGCCTAACCCGCCGCCTCGCGAATGAATTCGCTCCCACAGGCCAACGCCAGCATCGACGGATCGAATCAGTGCCAGCAGCAATGATGGGCTAACCAACCCTCCCACAGGTCAACGCCGCCATCGGCGGACCGAATGTCAGTGCCAGCAGCAATAGTGGGTTAACCAACCCTTTCAGCGACACGCCAAGACCATTGTGGGAGCGAATTCATTCGCGAGGGGCCAGGACAGCCGATAGAGATTCGTCGCCTAACCCGCCGCCTCGTGAATGAATTCGCTCCCACAGGTCAACGCCGCCATCGGCAGATCGAATGTCAGTGCCAGCAGCAATAAAGGGCTAACCAACCCTCCCACAGGTCAACGCCGCCATCGGCGGACCGAATGTCAGTGCCAGCAGCAATAGTGGGCTAACCAACCCTTTCAGCGACACGCCAAGACCACTGTGGGAGCGAATTCATTCGCGAGAGGCCAGGACAGCCGACAGAGATTCATCGCCTAACGCCGCCTCGCGAATGAATGCGCTCCCACAGGTCAACGCCAGCATCGACGGATCGAATCAGTGCCAGCAGCAATAATGGGCTAACCAATCCTCCCACAGGTCAACGCCGCCATCGGCGGACCGAATGTCAGTGCCAGCAGCAATAGTGGGTTAACCAACCCTCTCACCGACACGCCAAGACCATTGTGGGAGCGAATTCATTCGCGAGAGGCCAGGACAGCCGAAAGAGATTCGTCGCCTAACCCGTCGCTTCGCGAATGAATGCGCTCCCATAGGTTTGTCTACACTCGTCCTTGCTCACTGCGCGGGCAAACGCAGCAGAATATAATCCTCTTTATCGAACCTGCCGCTGAGCAGCACTGGCAATTGCCACAGGCGCGTGCCTTGCAGCTTCTGAAAGTCGTTGTTGCTCATCACCACGTTGGCCGGCCCTTGAACGGCGCTGAGCTGTTCGGGGGTTTCGGTGAACAGCGGTTGCAGGTCTTCATCGACATTGACCATGAACTTGATGCCCTTGGCGTCCCTGCCCATCGAATGCAGCACCAGGGGGGCGCTGTCCGATCGGGTGACGTCGCGCACCGCTTGGGTGAAGTGCCGGGTGTCATAGAGAATCCGCTCGGTTTTTTCAAACACGCCAATGTAGCCGACCCACACCGCCAATACCGCGCACGCCGGCAGCCCATACAGGCGCAAGCGCGGGCGCATCAGCAATGGCAGAGAAACAAGCTGCAGCATGCCCAGCACCGCCAGTATCGGCCCGATGTCGCTCAGCGCTTCGGGAAACCGTGGGCGTACCGCCAGTAACCCGGCCATCAACGCTCCGGGAATCACGCAGCACAGCACCAGGATCACCCCACGCAGCCACCAGAAGCAGCGCCCGGCGCGCACCTGAAATGGGTACGCGGCGATGATCGCTGCCATGGGCAGCATGGGCAGGATGTAGCGAGCCTTCTTGGCCTGGGGAATCGACAGACCGACCATCACCGTCAGCCCCGCAAAGGCGCACAGGTACAGTAAATCCAGCGCCTGACCCTGTTGTTTGCGCGCCGCCACCGCGACCACCGCCAGCACGATCAACGCCAGCGGATAGGCCAGCGCGTAGTTGCCGAACGAGGCACTGAAATACCAGAACAACGGGTTGCCGCCTTCGCTGCCGTCCATGCGCGAGGTGACCTGCATGCGCACCACCTCGGTCAACAGCGCCTGACCGCCGCTGAGCCAGGCCAGCAGCAACAGAACCAGCACACAGATCACCAGCAACCCCAGCGCTGCCAACCCGAAGCGCCACAAGCGCGACCATTGCCGGCTCAGCAGGTAATAACTGCAAGCGATGCCGGTGGGCACCAACAGCCCGATTGGCCCGCGAATCGCGAAGCCCAGCACCAATAACGCCAACACAACCCCGAAACGCCGCGTAGAGCCGAAATGATCCGCGGCATAGACCAGATAGAACACCGCAAAACACACGGTGGCGAGCATCTGGTCCAGTGACACGGCGCGGGTCTCGACGATGAAGGTGTTGCTCATCAGCAGCAAGGCGATGCTCAGCCAGGCCCAGCGCCGGGAGTACGGTGCCAACAGGCGATACATCAGCCCAACCATCACCGCCGATGAAATGCAGGTCGGCAGCCATGCGCTGAAACTGGTCACTTCACCGAAGGGCAATGAACAGAGATAGATAAGCCAAGTGGTGAACGCCGAGTAATCCGCATAAGGCTGGCCATAGGTGGTGGGGAAAAAGCCCGGCCCATGGCGCAACATCTCCTTGGCGAACAGCACGAAGCGCGAATCGAACCCGATGATCGACAGCTGCCAACTGGCCGCCACAAACAGCAAAAAGGCCAGCCCTCCTGCGCTCCAGGCCTGCCGTCGGGCCCGTGCGGGGGTGACACCTGAGAGAAACTCGGAAGCGATCGCTGTCAATGGGGACTCCTGTTGTCTTGCTCGGCCTGATCGTTCAGCGGCTGACGAAAGCGTAGACGCGATCCCAGGCCTTGACCTGATCGACGATCACAGGCGCAAGAGACGCCACAGCGCCTTGTTCCCATTCCGGCCGTCGAGCTCAAGCCACAGGCGACAGCCTTCAAACCGGTGCTGGTGTTTGCTCGCCCAGTGCAACGCTAAAGCAGCAACCGGCCGCCTCGCGGCTGGTGAGGGTCACGGTCCAGCGCTGATTCGCACAGATTCGCTGGACCAGTGACAAGCCCAGCCCCAAACCTTCGCCACGTTGTTCATCCCCGCGCACGAACGGCTGAAACATCGCCTGCTGCTTCTCCACCGCAATGCCGATGCCGCTGTCCTGAACGCTGAACCCTTGAGCACTCAAGGTGAGTCTGATGAAGCCATTGTCGGTGTAGTGCCAGGCATTGCGCAGCAGATTACCCATCACCGAACGCAGCAGCGGGGCGTTGTACCGCCCACCGGTGTCCTCGCAGGGCTCATAAATGAAGCGCAGGCCCTTCTCCTCGATGGGCCGGCGCCACGCCTCGATCAACTCTTCGGCAATGTGCACCAGCGTGGTGGTCTGGCCCGCCGGGGCATTTCGGCCTTCGGTGCGCGCCAGTAACAGAAAGGTTTCGACCAACTGGTTCATACCCGCCGTGGCCTTGCTGATGCGCTGCACCTGAATGCGCGAACGTTCATCGAGCCGCGGGTATTCCATGAGCAGTTCGCAGGACGTGGCCAACACCATCAAGGGCGTGCGCAACTCGTGGCTGACATCGCTGGTGAAAAGTTTTTCACGGCCCAGCGCAGCGCGCAGGCGACCCAGGGTTTCATCGAAGGACTTGGCCAGTGCGCCGACCTCATCCCGTGCGTAGTCGTTGGCCAGCACCGGCGCCAGTTCAAGCAATTGATCGCGATGCCGCACCTGCCCTGCCAGACGCGATACAGGCGCCATGACCCTTGACGCCAACAGACGGCCCAGCAGAATCGCCAGCAGCACACTGAGGATGAAGCCCACCAGAACGACGCCGAACAGGATGCGCTCGCGTTTTTCAAACCCACGCTGGTCGCGCAACAGCACATAGCGCCGCCCGCCGACGGATTCGACCATCGCATAGTAGGCGCGCTGGCCTCGGAAAAACTCTTGAAAGCCCGGCTTCAGCCCTTTCAGGTCGTCGACCATGGCGACATCGGCGACGCCATCATCGGCGTAGAACAACTCGTCCTTCTCTGGCCGATGACGCCAGTCCTCAATGCGATCCTGAGTCAGCAGCCGATGCAAGTTGCCGCCCAGGCTCATGATGGTCAGTCGCTTTTCCACCACGTGCACGGTCGCAATCACGCCCACGGCAAAAACGCCGGCCACCACCGCACTCATCAGCGCGAAGACGATGACAATCCGTTGTTTCAGGCTGTGTTTGATGTCCATGGGATTCCGTGCATAGCGATTCTCAAGTCCGGGGCGATGCGCCAACCGGGCTGATTATCCGGATGCCATGTCATGGTTTTGTCAAAGAGCGGCGTCGCGAGCGAAGTTTCAGCCCCGTGCATGCCCACCCTGCGTGTTCAACGGCCGCATCACCAGCATCACCAGGGCGCACCCGGCCATCAGCACGCAGGTGACGATGAACACGATAGGCATGCCGAAATGCCCGCCCAGATAGCCCCCGGTCAGCGGCCCCAACACTTGGCCTACGTACTGGCTGGAGGTGGAATACCCCAGCATGCGCCCGGCGACCATGTCGGGTACCGAGTGGCGGATGATTGCCGCGATGCACGGCAACAGCCCGCCCAGGGCGATGCCCATCAGAAAGCGCAGCACCACCAGTTGCCATTCGTTGCTGACAAACGCCTGGGGAATCAGCAGGATCGCAGCGGCGCTGAGGCAACCCATCACCACTTTCCAGTGGCCGATACGATCGGCCAGCTTGCCGATGCGCGAGGCCGACAACACGCTGGCCAGGGCCGTTGCTGACATCACCAGCCCGGCCATCAGCGTGACGTTTTTCGTGTGCAGCTGGGTCAGGTACACGGTGATGATCGGCTCGATGGACATGACCGAGAACATCACCAGACACGCCACCACGAACAGGGTGATCACCGGTTTCTTGTCCGGGATGACGTCCCAGGGACGCACCTTCACAGGCTTGGCTTGGCCCGCGGCACGCTTGGGCCGCGGCGCCTCTTTCATGAGGAACAGCGTGGCGAGAAAGGTCAGGAATATCACCCCGCCCGCCAGAAAGAACGTGTTACGGATGCCGATCAGTGGGGGCAGCATGCCGCCGATCAACGGGCCCGTAAGGTTACCCGCCATGATCCCCGACGAGAGCATGCCCAGCGCCCAGCCGGATCGCTCCTTGGGCGTCTGGGTTGCGACCAGGATCGTCGCGCCCGAAGCGTAGCCGCCGAGCAAACCGGCCAACAGGCGCAGACCCACCAACTGGTAGATGTTTTCCGCCAGACCGATCAACGACATGGCAATGGCCATGCCCAGGCTTGCTCGAATCAGCATCAGCTTGCGACCGTAGCGGTCGCCCAATCGGCCCCACAACGGCGCAGTGAATGCGGCAGACAGAAACGTCGCGCCAAAGGCCACACCCGACCACTGCACGATGGCGGCCTGATCCGTGACGCCCAGATGCTCGACGTACAGCGGCAGAAACGGCAGCAATAACGTCATGGCAACGATGGTGCTGAAGGCGCCGAACACGCAAACCACCAGGTTGCGCTGCCAGTGCTCTTCCACGATACCTGCGGGGGCTTGGGCACTCATTTCGACTCCGTACGCTGGGAATATCCCCACACGGTAGAGGGTTGACCAACATAAATAAAATTCATGTTTTTTATGCGGTGGATTCCCGAGCGGAATAGCTCGGGGCCGATACGATCCGTGCAGCCAATTGGCGCGTCCACCGTGGCCGCCTACACTGCGCCCCACGCACTGCAAGGGTACGGAAGGTCGATGGACAAGCTGCTCGCTTTGAAGATGTTCGTGGAAACCGTCGACGCCAAGGGCTTCTCGGCAGCGGCACGCAAACTGGGGATGGCCACCTCCAGCGTGACGCGGATGATCGACTCACTGGAAGCGGAATTGGGCACCGTGCTGTTCAACCGCTCGACCCGGCAAGTGACCGTGTCCGATGCAGGCGCGGCCTACTATGTACGGGCGCGCAAGATCCTCGACGACGTCGCGGACGCCGATGCCACGGTCATGGACAGCGACGACGAACCCTCAGGCCCCCTGCGCATCTCGGTGCCCACCGCGTTCGGTCGACGCATCATCGCGCCCCGGCTGGGCCTGTTGATGCACCGCCACCCGCGCCTGGAACTGGACATCACCCTGACTGACAACATCGTCGACCTGTTCGCCGAACGGATCGACCTGTCGATCCGTCTTGGCATGCCAGCGCCCATGGACGGCGTGGTGTGCAAGACCGTCGGACAGTTTCGCCGCCGGGTCATCGCCAGCGCCCAGTACCTCAGCGAACACGGCCAGCCCGCGACACCTGCCGCACTGTCGGGCCACGACTGCCTGCGTTTTAACTTCGGCAACCCGCAACAGGCCTGGACGTTTCTGTCCATCGAAGGCGAAACCCGCGTGCCGGTGAGCGGGCGGTTCAAGAGCAACAACGCCGAGGTGCTCCGAGAACTGGCGCTGGCGGGCTGCGGCATTGCCCTGCTGCCGGACTGGTTGATCGACGATGACCTGGCCCAGGGGCGTTTGCGCGAACTGTTTGAACACAGCCCTGCGTACCCGGACAACGCCAAAGGCGAGATTTCGGCGCTGTACCTGCCCAATCACCGGGGGTCCAAACGCGTGAAGGCGTTTATCGGGTTCATGCAGGAAATGCTCGACGGCGCCCCATCGTTGGGGTGACAACCTGCAATCATTCTGTGGGAACGAATTCATTCGCGAGACTGTGCCGCAGGCGATGAAGATGGGTTGCCCTTGCCAACCTCTCGCGAATAAATTCGCTCCCGCAGGAACAGGCTTCCAGTCGCCTCCGCCATTGTTGCCTTCATTGATGGACCCGCCCCGCTGTTGCACAAAACGCGACTCAGCGTTGCGCGGCCAACCGATTCTCTGTCCCCGCCCCAAGCCCTACCGTGAAGGCCCTACACACCTTCGCGACGAGGCCCCACCATGAAACTGTTCACGCCCATCACCCTTGGCAACCTGACACTGAACCACCGCGTGGCCATGGCGCCCCTCACCCGCTCCCGCGCCGGACAACCAGGCAACGTGCCGACGGCGATGAATGTCGAGTACTACCGCCAGCGTGCCAGCGCCGCATTGATCGTCACCGAGGCCACGCAGATTTCCCAACAGGGTCAGGGCTACGCCTGGACGCCGGGCATCCACAGCGCCGAGCAGATTGCCGGCTGGAAAAAAGTCAGCGACGCCGTGCATGGCGAAGGCGGGCGGATTTTTTTGCAGCTGTGGCATGTGGGCCGCGTGTCCCACCCGGTGTTTCAACCCGGTGGCGCCCTGCCCGTCGCCCCGAGTGCACTGCCGGTGCCGGGCAAGACCTTCATCCTCGACGAACACGGCAACGGTGTCTGGGGCGATGTGCCGGTGCCTCAAGCGCTGACGCTTGAAGGGATCAAGGCGATCATCGACGACTACCGCCAGGCCGCCCGCAACGCGATACTGGCCGGAATGGACGGTGTGGAAATTCATGCGGGCAATGGCTATTTGCTGGATCAGTTCATCAACTCGGCGAGCAATCAGCGCGACGACGAATACGGCGCCTCGCTGGAAAACCGTGCCCGGCTGGTGCTGCAAGTGACCCGCGCCATCGTCGAGGAAATCGGCGCTGATCGGGTCGCCGTACGCCTGACGCCCATGGGTCGCTTCATGGGCATGGGGGACGAAACCCCTGAAGAAACCTTCAGCTACATCGTGCGCCAGCTCGACACGCTGGGCCTGGCCTACCTGCATCTGGTGGAACCGGCCATGGTCGGCACCGTGCGCGACGAGCAGTTCGACCCGCGTTGGGACGCCATCATCGAGCGCCTTCGCGGCGACTTCAAAGGGGTGCTCATGCTCGCGGGCGGCTACGACCAGCAGAGTGCCGAACTGGCCTTGCAACAGCGACGCGCCGACCTGATCGCCTTTGGTCGCCCCTTCATTGCCAACCCCGACCTGCCCGAGCGTTTGCGTGGAGGCCATACGTTGAATGCAGCCGATGGCGACCACTTTTTCGGCGGGGATGAGCGCGGGTATATCGATTACCCGGCGCTGTGCAGTGCGGCCAAGGCTTGGGTGTAAGGGTTAATCGCAGTCTCTGCGAATACCGCGGAGCCTGCAGGAGACGTCGGAGGTTACGACGGCAGCGAACGCGGTATATCAGACACAAGTGCAGTGTCAGGTACACCGCTTTCGCCACTGTCGCACAGTTCCAGAAGCTCCGCAGGTGCCGCGGTGGCTCGGTCAACTATCAGTTGATCCACCGCATCCGTCCCCTGCTCTCACCACTTACTTCCCATCCAGCGCATGGTGCGCTGCCTGCTCAATCAACGCCGCCACCTCTCTGGGATGGGACTCGTATACCGCATGACTCGCCCCGTCGATTTCGATGGTGTGGGCGTTGGCGCGCTGGGCGTACATGCGTTCCAGATCAGGGTTGATGATGCGATCGGACTTGGCCACTGCGTACCAGCTTGGCTTGGTTTTCCAGGCCGCGACGGTCGCCGGAGTGGTGAACACCGACGCCGAGGTCAACGCCTGCGCATTGGCTTCGAACTCAGCCTGGGCCTTCGGCAGATCGGCGGCGAAATCTGCGGGGTAGTACGCCGGGTCCAGGTACAGGAAGCCATCGTCGGTCTTCTTCACGGCTTTGGTCGCATTGGGGTAGCGCTTGCCGTTGGCTGCCTCGGTTTCGCCCACATCCAGCGCATGGGCGGCGATGTAGACAAGCCCGGCCACGTGGGCATCTTCACCGGCGTTGGAAATCACCGCCCCGCCGTAGCTGTGGCCCACCAGAATGGTCGGGCCGTCCTGCATCGCCAGGATGCGTTTGACTGCGGTGACGTCATCGTTGAACGAGGTCAACGGATGCGCCGCCACCGACACGTGATAGCCATCCTTGACCAGAATGTCATATACCGGCTTCCAGCCTGCGCCATTCACGAACGCACCGTGGACCAGAACGATGTTGTGGATGGGCGCTGCGGGCGCGGCCTGAGCGATGCCAGCAGTGGCCAAGGCGACTGCAGCGGCGGCGAAGACAGAGCGAAGGGTGCGGGTTTTCATGGGCAACGATCTCGAACCGAATGTAAGTACGAACGCCAGGCGCGGTCAGTGAGTGTCACCAGCCAGACGCATGCTCCACAGGTTTATTCCGATCATCGCTCAACGTATTTTTTAAGTGCTTCATGGAATAAATCCGCTTTGTCCAGTTTCAATAAAACCGGCAACAGTCTTTTACCGAAACACGATCAATCAACTTGACCCTGCATCATCGCCAATGATGACGCCTATCGACAGACAGTATTTCTTTCTCGTCCATCCATCTTCCTAGAATGACCCCATCAGCAAGCCCCGTCTCCTGATCCTCTTGTGTTACCCGATTAATTGGAGCCCATCATGAAATATGTACTGTTTGCCGCCGTGTCGATGTTCAGCCTGTTTGCCTCGGCCAACGATAGCGCCGTCAGCGCCAACACGACTTCGGCCCAGGACGCACAGTACGATTACACCCATGACCTGGACATTGCCAAGATCGTGCGCATCAGCAATGCCAACGCTGCAAGCGGCGAATGCTGCCCCCTCAAGGCTCAGATGGAATACGTCGACAGCAAGGGCATCAGCCATAAACTCGAATACACCCGTCTGGGTGATGATTGTGAGAAAGGCTGAACGTGGCATTTATCGACCGTTAACCGCGGCGTAACAATTAAACTGGCTTAACGCGTTTATCAACTATCACTTTCAACGATAAGCCGTATTTAAACCGACCATTTTCAATCAGCCAATGTCACAACTTAAAGTGTGTTCAACCTGCACGCCTGAATGCATTTTTTAATTACCGAAGTTGTTGGAGCTCTCTCATGAAATACGCACTGTTCACCGCGCTGTCTCTCTGCAGCGCCTTTGCCGCGGCCAATGACGCCGCCAACGCTGCACCCGAGTCGGTGCCGCCAGCGATGGAATACAACTACTCGCAACACTTGGACATCGCCAAGGTGATCAGCCTCACCAGCGACAGCAACCTCTCTACGGCATGCGGCCCGGTTGAATCGCACATGGTCTACGTCGACAGCAAAGGCGTGACCCATAACCTGGCGTACACCCGCCTGGGTGAAGGCTGTCAGAACGGCTGATTCGCTGCGCAGGGTTCTGCACGGTCGGCAAATGGGGTTAGAGTAGACGCGCTGGCTCCACGCCTGCGCGATCGGGTTGTGGGGCGCTTTCCATTCAATTGACTGAAGGAAGTTCCGCGTGAATCAACCGTCCCACCCAGCGAAGATTGCCCAATTGATCGTCGATGCCATGCGCACCGGTCAGAAAATCACCGAAATCCACCCTGATTACATCCCCGCCGATGCCGCCGGAGCCTACGCGCTGCAACGGGAAATCCTGCGTCTGCGTGATACCGCTGTCGGCGGCTGGAAGGTCGGTTCGAAATCCACCAGCGGCGGGCCCATCAATGGCGCCTTGCTCCCCGAAGACGGCCTGTTTGCCAGCGGCAGCCAGGTGGAAATCGTCGACTACCCGCAGCCGATGCTGGAACTGGAAATCGCCTTTCGCCTGAACCGCGATTTCGTGCCACGCGCCCAAGCCTATTCTGATGAAGAAGTGCTTGGCAGCATCGGCTTCATGGGCGCGACCATCGAGGTGGTTTCCAGCCGTTTCATGGCCTGGCCGAAGATCGACCCGTTGCTGGCTCTGGGCGACTTGCTCAACCACGGCGCGCTGATCATCGGCGATTTCGTACCCTATGACGCCAGCTTCCCATTCCTGGAACCTGCGCTGACCTTCACCTATGCCGACGAAGACATCGTGCCCGGCGACGGCGCCAATCCGGCGGGCGATCCGCGTCGGCTGCTGCCGTGGCTGGTCAATCAGCACACCCAGAACGGCCAGAGCGTGACGCCGGAACTGGTCATCACCACGGGCTCCTACACCGGTATGTACCTGACCAAGGGCCCGGGTCAGTCCTTGGGTGAGATTCGCGGGTTGCCGCCGGTTTCGGTGGAGTTGATTTGATCACTGCGTATGGTCGCTGGCCTTGGACTGTCGGTGACGCACGCTGAATGTGGGAGTGAGCGTGCTCACGAAGATGGATGATTCAACGACATAGACTTGTTGAATCTGCCGACGCTTTCGTGAGCAAGCCCACTCCCACAGATCAATTTCAAAACTCGCAATCTCCAGCGACCACAAGCCCTTTCACCCCTGCTTCCAATACCCCGGCCGGTTGTACACCTCTTTCAGGAAGGCAATGAAAAAACGCACCTTCGCCGGCAGGTAATGCTGCTGCGGATAGACGCCCTGAATGTCGTAACTGGGCAGCGCGAACTCGTCGAGCACGGTGATCAGCGCCCCGCTTTCCACCTCGTTCTGAATCTCCCAGGTCGAGCGCCAGCACAGGCCCAATCCGCGCTTGGCCCAGTCATACAAAAGCTCGCCATCGTTGCAGTAGAGGTTACCGGCAACCTTGATCGCCACTTGCCTGCCGTCGCGCTGAAAGGTCCAGCCGCGATGCTGCCCGCCCTGCAGGTTGAACGACAGGCAGTTGTGCTCGGCTAGTTCCTCAAGTGTCTGCGGCAAGCCGTGTTCGGCGAAGTACGCCGGGGAGCCGCAGACCACGCGTTTGTTGGCGTAGAGCTTGATCGCCACGTAGTTGGGGTCGAGCACCTCGCCGATGCGGATGCTCATGTCATAGCCCTCGCGCACCAGATCGACCACGTTGTCGGTGAGGTTGAACGACAGCTGCAAATCGGGAAATCGCGCCTGAAACTCCGGCGCATGGGGAGCCACGTGTTGACGCCCGAAGCCTGCCGGCGCCGAGACCACCAGGTGGCCGCGCACGCTGCTTTCGTTCTCGCTGATGCTGGCGTCCAGTTCCTCGAACGACTGCAACACCTGCTTGGCGTTTTCAAGATACGAGTCGCCTGCATCGGTCAGGGTCAGGCCACGGGTCGAGCGGTGAATCAGCTTCACCCCCAGTCGCTCCTCCAGCGCGCTCAGGCGCCGGCCCATAATCACCGGCGTCACCCCTTCGACCAGCGCCGCCGCGGCAAAACTGCCGTGGGTGGCGACCAAGACGTAGCTGCGCACCTCTGTGTAACGGTCCATCCGATACTCCTGATACCGACAGAACTGCCAAAAGCAGCCATTCACAAACACTTCAATTCAAATCACGCTGTTTACGTACAAAAAATATCGAACACGCATAAAAACCAAAAGCGTTCAGGAGACTAACAAATGACCATCATGAGAGCCATCGAAGCCGCCGTTCTGGTGATGCGTCGCGAAGGGGTTGATACCGCATTCGGTATCCCCGGCGCTGCCATCAACCCGCTGTACGCAGCGTTCAAGAAACTCGGCGGCATCGATCACGTGCTGGCCCGCCACGTCGAAGGCGCCTCACACATGGCCGAGGGCTACACCCGTGCCATCGCTGGCAACATCGGCGTGTGCATCGGCACCTCCGGCCCTGCCGGCACCGACATGATCACCGGCCTGTACTCGGCGTCCGCCGACTCGATCCCGATTCTCTGCATCACCGGGCAAGCGCCACGCGCCCGCATGCACAAGGAAGATTTCCAGGCCGTCGATATCGCCAGCATTGCCGCGCCGGTCGCCAAATGGGCCACCACGGTCATGGAACCAGGCCAGGTGCCATACGTGTTCCAGAAGGCCTTCCAGCTGATGCGCAGCGGCCGTCCGGGCCCGGTGCTGATCGACCTGCCGTTCGACGTGCAGATGGCCGAGATCGAATTCGACATCGACGCCTACGAGCCGCTGCCGGTCATCAAGCCACAGGCCAGCCGCAACCAGATCGAAAAAGCCCTGACGATGCTCAATGCGTCTGAGCGTCCGCTGATCGTCGCCGGTGGAGGCATCATCAATGCCGATGCGTCGCAGGCGCTGGTCGAGTTCGCTGAGCTGACCGGTATCCCGGTGATTCCGACCCTGATGGGCTGGGGTGCAATTCCGGACGATCACCCGCAAATGGCCGGCATGGTCGGCCTGCAGACCTCTCACCGTTACGGCAACGCGACCATGCTGGAATCGGACATGGTACTGGGCATCGGCAACCGCTGGGCCAACCGCCACACCGGCACCGTTTCGGTGTACAGCGAGGGGCGCAAGTTCATCCACGTCGACATCGAGCCGACCCAGATCGGTCGCGTTTTGACGCCGGACCTGGGCATCGTTTCCGACGCAGGCGCCGCTTTGGCGATGTTCCTGGAAGTCGCTCGCGAATGGCACACAGCCGGCAAGCTGAAAAACCGCAGCCAGTGGCTGGCCAGCTGCCAGGAACGCAAGCGCACGATGCAGCGCAAGACGCACTACGACAACGTGCCGGTCAAGCCGCAGCGTGTGTACGAAGAAATGAACCAGTACTTCGGCAAGGACACCTGCTACATCAGCACCATCGGCCTGTCGCAGATCGCCGGCGCGCAGTTTTTGCACGTGTACAAGCCGCGTCACTGGATCAACTGCGGTCAGGCAGGCCCACTGGGCTGGACCATTCCGGCCGCGCTGGGGGTGGCCAAGGCCGACCCGAGCCGTAAGGTGGTCGCGCTGTCGGGCGACTATGACTTCCAGTTCATGATCGAAGAGCTGGCCGTGGGCGCGCAGTTCAAGCTGCCGTACATCCACGTCGTGGTGAACAACTCGTACCTGGGGCTGATCCGTCAGGCGCAGCGCAACTTCGACATCGATTACTGCGTGCAGCTGGCGTTCGACAACATCAACGCCCCTGAACTGGAAGGCTACGGCGTGGACCACATCGCGGTGGCCGAGGGCCTGGGCTGCAAGGCCATTCGTGTGAGCGACCCGGCGCACATCCAGGCCGCTTTCGCCGAAGCCACCAGCCTGATGCAGCAGTACAGCGTGCCGGTCGTGGTCGAGGTCATCCTGGAGCGTGTCACCAACATCGCCATGGGCACCGAGATCAACGCGATCAACGAATTCGAATCGCTGGCCGACACCCGTGCCGACGCGCCGACCGCCATCAGCCTGCTGGACTAAATAACGGCACTGATCGACGCCACCGAATAAAGAGAAGAAGGAGCGAACCATGCCACGTCTGTGCGCCAACCTGTCCATGCTGTTCACCGAGCTGGACTTCCTGCAACGCTTCGAAGCTGCGGCCAACGCCGGGTTCAGCGGGGTCGAGTACCTGTTTCCGTACGACTTCAGCTCGGCGCAAATCAAGGCCGAACTGGATGCCAACGGCCTGACCCAGGTGCTGTTCAACCTGCCGGCCGGCGACTGGGCCAAGGGTGAGCGCGGGATTGCCTGCCACCCTGACCGGGTCGAGGAATTCTACGCCGGGGTCGACCTGGCCATTGCCTACGCCAAGGTATTGGGCAACACCCAGGTCAACTGCCTGGCAGGGATCAAGCCACAGGGTTTCGATGACGCGCTGATCGAAAAGACCTTTGTCGACAACCTCAAGTACGCGGCCGACAAGCTGCAGGCCCAGGGCATCGATCTGGTCATGGAAATGATCAACACCCTCGACATTCCGGGCTTCTACCTCAACACCACGGCCCAGGCCCTGTCGATCCGCGAGAAGGTCGGCAGCCGCAACCTGTCGCTGCAGTACGACATCTATCACATGCAGATCATGGAGGGCGACCTGGCCCGGACTCTGGAAAAGAACCTGCCGGTGATTCGCCACGTGCAACTGGCCGACAACCCCGGGCGGCATGAGCCGGGGACTGGCGAGATCAACTACGGCTTCCTGTTCGGGCACCTGGACAAGCTGGGTTATCGCGGGTGGATCGGCTGTGAGTACAAGCCGTTGACCACGACCGAAGCGGGTTTGGGCTGGCTCAAGACCCACAATTTGATCTGATGCAAAACCTGTAGGAGCGCGCTTGCCCGCGATTGCGGTGTGTCAACCGACACAGTGGTCACGGCTAAATCGAATCGCGGGTAAGCGCGCTCCTACACAAATCATTCTGCGTTGAAGCCACCATCATCGCTTGGCGCGCGTTACTGAAAGAGAGGTCACATCTCATGGCTAACATCGGTTTCATCGGTACCGGCATCATGGGCCTGCCCATGGCAGAAAACCTGCAGAAAGCAGGTCACCAACTGTTTCTGTCCAAGCACTTCGTCGCCCCGCCTGCCTCGCTGGTCGAAGGTGGCGCGACAGTTTTGAGCAACCCGCGTGAAGTGGCGCAGGAAGCTGAATTCATCATCGTCATGCTGCCCGACACCCCTCAAGTCAATGACGTGCTGTTCGGCGAAAACGGCCTGAGTGAAGGCACCGGCGCAGGCAAAGTGGTGATCGACATGAGCTCGATCTCTCCTTCAGCCACCAAGGCGTTTGCCGAGAAAATCAACGCCACCGGCGCGCAATACCTTGACGCGCCGGTGTCGGGCGGTGAAGTCGGCGCCAAGGCGGCGACGTTGAGCATCATGGTCGGCGGCAATCAGGGCACCTTTGACCGCGCCCTGCCGCTGTTCCAGACCATGGGCAAGAACATCACCCTGGTCGGCGGCAATGGCGATGGCCAGACCGCCAAGGTCGCCAACCAAATCATCGTCGCCCTGAACATTCAGGCGGTGGCCGAGGCCCTGCTGTTCGCCTCGAAAAATGGTGCGGACCCCGCCAAAGTGCGCGAAGCGTTGATGGGCGGCTTCGCCTCCTCGAAGATCCTCGAAGTGCACGGCGAGCGCATGATCAAAGGCACCTTCAACCCGGGCTTCCGCATCGCCCTGCATCAGAAGGATTTGAACCTGGCCCTGGAAGGCGCCCGGGAACTGAGCCTGAACCTGCCCAACACCGCCAACGCCCAGCAAGTGTTCAGCACCTGCGCGGCACTGGGCGGCAGCGGCTGGGACCACTCGGGCCTGATCAAAGGGCTTGAGCACATGTCCAACTTCTCGATTCGTGGCGATCACAAGCCGGACTGATCCGCGCCGAACGTTCACAAAAAAGCCCCGATTTCGTGAGAAACCGGGGCTTTTTCATGCCGAACCCTGCGTGATCAGAACACGTTGATCGGGTAATCGGCGATCAGGCGAAATTCCTTGGCGTCGCCATCCGGCTGGTCGCCATTGGCGGTGTGCCAGGCCTGACGCATGCGCAGCGACAGGTCCTTGGCCGGCCCCGACTGCACGACATACTTGGCTTCCAGGTTGGTTTCGTGATGTTTGCCGTCATCACCATAACCGCTGTAACGGGTGTTGGACGGCAGATGCGAACCGTCAATGTCGTCGCCATTGACATAACGAACCATGAAACTCAAACCCGGCACGCCATAACTTGCCATGTTCAAGTCATAACGGGCCTGCCAGGATTTTTCACCCGGACCGTTGAAGTCGGAATATTGAATCGAGTTGGCGAGGAAGATCGAGTCGCCGGTATCACCAGCCCCGTTATTGCCAAAAGCCACATAGTCGAAGGGGGTATCGCCGTGAACTTTCTGGTAGGCCAGGGTAATGGTGTGGGCGGTCAGGAAAGAATAAGCCGCCGCCAGCGACCAAGTGGTGTTATTGATGTCACCGGCCTTGGCCGCACCCGCGTCCGTGGTGCGATAGATGTTGAAGTCGAAGTTCAATGACTGAGTATCGGCCAGTGGCAAAGTATAGTTGGCATTACCGTAGTACTGGTGCCAGACATCCTTGAGGTCCGATCCATACACGCTGAACGTCAGGTTGTCGTTGACCGTGTATTTGCCACCGGCATAGTCGATGCTGCTCGCTTCGACGTTGGCATAGGCCGCCCAGATACCGTGATCGTTGTTGGTGGTGACCGGGCCGTTGCTGCCGGTGAAGTGGCCGCCATCGAGTTCCAGATTGGCGATATCGCTGCTCAGGATATTAAAGCCTGTTGCGGTCTGTGGGAACAGACGCGAGCCACCGGCGGCGAAGACCGGCGCCTGAGGCTGAAGGTTGCCGTAGCGCAGTTCGGTCTTGGAAATGCGCATCTTGATCGCGCCGCCCGCGGTACCGTACTCGTCTTGCGGGTTGCCGTGGCTGTCCACGGGCAGGTTGCCGGTGCCGGTGGTGCCGCCACCGCCGTCGAGCTTGATGCCCCAGTAGCCGTAGGCGTCGACGCCGAAACCGACCGTGCCCTGGGTGAAGCCGGAACTGAAATTACCCAGCACGCCCTGGGTCCAGTCCTTGCTGTCATCCTTGGTGTTCTTGTTGTCGCGATTGAAATAGTAGTTCTTCAGATGCACCGTCAGGCTGCTGTCTTCGACAAAGCCTTTGGCGTCGGACTGATCACTGACAACCCCTGCCGATGCCAGTTGACTCACACCCAGCGAAACCGCGAGCGTTACGAGGTTCCATTTCACAAACGTCATTATTATCCCCTGTCTCAATTAAGGCCCAACGTTCCGCAAACCCCGACATACGGGGCATCCTCCTGAGTTCAGGCGAAGTATGAAACGGTGGAATTTGCGCTATGGCAGATGGGCTAAAAACTTCAACACCGTAATAGAGAGTCACGGCAACACTACAGGCTTTCAGCCCATTTCCTTATTGTTCCAGCGAAGCGCACGGCGCCCCGCGTCGTCTGGGGTGTGCTCCCTACGACGAAAAAACTTGTAACATCTTTCCCCCGAGCAATTCATGAATGGGTCGTGATAGTCACTATCGATCTTCGTAATAGTTGAAAGGTTCCCGACGGTGTTACCTTTGTTGGCGATGAAGCACACGAATCTATGGCCTGGTGAATCCGCAGCATCAGGCGATCGAATCTTGCTCCACTTCATCATTCCTTTGGTAAGACTTTTTAGCCACCTCACGTCAGTGCGGTGGCTTTTTTTATTAAATAATTATTTATGTACGCATCATTACCCAGTTAATCAACACATTGCGGCATTTTAATATCACCGATTCAATCCGGTTATGCCGTAGCATCAGGCAAGTTCAATGCGCTCAAACTGCCTGCCCACACGCGCTCCATCGCTCCGTAAAAAACTTCACTCTCTACCGAATAATACTTGCTGCTGAGGTGTTCATGACTCGACGCACGGTTTCCGTCGCTGAGCGCCCGGGCATATAGCGGCGGGAATAAACCGGCCTCACGTGTTTTCGGACCTGTCCCCCTTTTCGTCGTAACGGAGCCTGATGACCATGAACAAATCCCATGAACCTGCCGTTGCACTGCGTAAACCCCTGCTGCTCGGCACCTGCATGGCGCTGGCCCTGCTCGCCGGTCAAGCGCGCGCGTCCGGCGATGAATCGGCGCCGCCTAAACCCAACTGTCCCAAAGGCCAGGTCTGGGACAGCAAGACGCGCAAATGCACGATGCAGACCAGCAAGGCGACGTCCGATGAAGACCGCACCGACTACGCCTATCGCCTGGCCAAGGACGGTCGTTATGAAGAGGCGCTGTCGCTGCTTGACACGCTGAACAATCCCGACACAGCCAAAGCGCTGAACTATCGTGGGTATGCAACGCGCAAACTGGGCCGCACGGACGAAGGCATCGGTTATTACCTCAAATCAGTGGCGCTGGACCCCAACTACGCGCAAGTGCGCGAGTACCTGGGTGAGGCCTATGTAATCAAAGGCCGTCTGGACCTGGCCCAGGAGCAACTGGTGAAGATCAAGTCGATGTGCAGCACGACGTGCGAAGAATACGAGGATCTGGCCGACGCGATTGCCGCAGCTCCCCAGACCTGAGCGCAATGCGGCGGGTGATGAGCGATGAGCGAGAGACCGGGAGGCGGTTATAGCCAGACACGCTGAGTTACGACGCGAACTGGGCCAATTGTTGCCACGTCTGTGGCGCTACGGGCTGGTGTTGTCCAGGCAAAAGCACCTGGCGGACGATCTGGTTCAGACCACATGCGTGCGCGCGCTCGAACGCGCCGATCAGTTCATCCCCGGCACTCGGCTCGATCGCTGGTTGTTGTCGATCATGCATTCGATCTGGCTCAACGAAATCCGCGCGCAGCGAGTGCGTCAGGGACAGGGCTTCGTCGATGCCGAGCAAACGTTGTCGTTCGACGGCGAGACCCTCGCGCAGGATCAAGTTTTGGCCGCTCAGGTCATCAAGCGGGTCAATGCGCTGCCTGAGGCCCAGCGCGAAACAGTCTTTCTGGCCTACGTCGAAGGCCTTTCATACAAGGAAACCGCCGAGGTCCTGCATATACCGGTTGGGACGGTAATGAGCCGGCTGGCGGCTGCACGCGTGAAGCTGGCCGAAACCGCGCCACCACACACCGTGTCAAGTCAATCGAGAGGAGAACGGCGATGACTGACAGCAACGCGCAATCGCCACCCTCAGACGAACTGCTGGTGGCCTATCTGGACGACGAACTGAACCGCGAACAGTGCCAGCAGATCGACTATCTGCTGCGCACCGAAGCGCCAGTAGCAGCACGTCTGGACCAGCTCAAGCGCGGCGACCTGCCGTTCAGAGCAGCCTTCAATTCGGTGTTGGACGAAGCGCCGACGCAGCGCCTGCAGGCCATGCTCGACGCGTTGCCACCGGCCGCTGCGCCTCCCCGGACGACCATGAGCCGCCGCGGCTTTCTCGCCACGGCGGCCAGCTTCGTGATTGCAGGCATCGCTGCCGACCGGTTGTTCATGAACTGGCAAAATGCCGAAAACGCAGGTGGCTGGCGCAGTTCGGTGGCCGAATATATGGCTTTGTATACGCCGCAGACCCTGGACAACCTTGCCGACGACGTCGCCTCCCACACCGCGCAATTGAGCTCGGTGGGCAAACAACTGGGCCTGCCGCTGTCGCCAGCGACCGTGACCCTGCAGGGTGCCGAGTTCCGCCGCGCGCAGATCCTCGACTACGAAGGCGTGCTCATCGGTCAACTGACGTATCTGGACGCGCGACATGGCCCTCTGGCGCTGTGCATCACCGCCGCGCGCGGGGGTGCTGGGAAACTCGCCAGCGAACAGCGCCTGGGCCTGAACGTGGTGTATTGGGCCAATCCGACCCACGCGTTCATGCTGATTGGCAAAAAACCCTTCGAGGACCTCGAAATCATGGCCCGTCGCGCGCAGAAAGGCTTGCCCGCGTAGTGCGGCAGTGCGGTTATTGACTGGAGTCGCGGCTGACTTTCTGGTCTAGTAGCGCTCGAATTTATCGAAATCGACACGGATCGGTTTCTGTCTCGAACGCTGCTGCAACGCTGCCGCGCAACCGTTGCCGTAAAACCAAGGTGCCCTTGATGTCTGCCCATCGCCTGAAGCTCGCCCTCTCCTGCCTGCCGCTGCTGGCCTGCCTGACCACCTCCTCTGCCTTCGCCCATGCCCATCTGGAGAGCCAGCTGCCGGCCGCCGACAGCGAAGTGACCAGCCCCAAGGAGCTGCGCCTGAATTTTTCCGAAGGCGTTGAAGAGAAGTTCACCAAGGTCGCCATCAGCCTCGACGGGCCCGGCGAAAGCACTGAGGTCATCCAGACCCAGAGCGTCACCACCGACCCTGCCGACAAAAAGGTCCTGACCGTCGTGCCTGCCGTGCCGCTGATGCCGGGCAAGTACAAGGTCGAATGGCACGCCGTGTCGGTCGACACCCACAAGAGCGAAGGCGTCTACCGCTTCAAGGTCACGCAATAACGCCATGCAGGATGGTTTGATCCTGTGCCGATTCGTGCATTTCGGCGCCGTTCTGCTGCTGTTCGGCGCAGGGCTGTTCCGTCACGTGCTGTTCACGGCTGCACTGCCCGGCTTTGAGACGACATCGACCCGCCTGCGCCTCGATCGGGCGCTGCAGTGGCTGACCGCCGTCGCCCTGTTCAGCGCCGTGGGGTGGCTCATGACGACCGCCGCCAACATGGCCGATGACTGGCGCCAGGGTTTCGACCTCTCGACCAACGCGCTGGTGCTGGGCCACACGTTTTTCGGCCATGTCTGGATCCTTCATCTGCTGCTGAACCTGTTGGCGCTCGTGTGTGCGCCGCGTCTTCCTCCGCGCTGGTTACTATTGCTCAATACCCTGTTGCTATTGACCCTGGCGCCGGCGGGTCACGGCGCGATGTTCGACGGCACTCAGGGAGCGCTGCTGATTCTGAACCAGATGCTGCACCTGACGGGCGTCGGTCTCTGGCTGGGTGGGCTGCTGGTGCTCGCGGTGCTCTTGCTGAGTACGCACACGGTTGACCTGCGCGCCGTGCTGCTGCGTTTCAGCGGCATCGGCTATGGGCTGGTGGCATTGATCATCGTCACCGGCATGATCAACGTGCGCGCGCTGAGCGGCGGCATCTGGCCTGAACCGGCGTTGGCGGGCTTCGGCCAGGTGCTTGCGGTCAAGGTCGTGATGGTGCTGTGCATGCTGGCGCTGGCCGGTGTGAATCGCAGCCTGGCCCGTGCGCCGACGTTGAATCTGGCGGTGTTGCGCTTCAGCGTTCTGCTCGAATGCCTGTTCGGCGCCGCGGCATTGGCCGCGGTTTCCCTGCTGGGTACGCTGCCGCCGATGCTGGCCGGAATTTGAACGCAAGACTCGGGGTTTCAGCCTCGGGCGCACCGATTAGTCTGTGGCCCATCACGGTATTTGCAGAGAGATCCGATCATGGCCCCGCGTAAACCTCAGCAGGTTGCACGCCGCACCGAAGACGACCCGCGCTGGTCCGCCGTGCTGGCTCGCGACCCTTCGGCAGACAGCCAGTTCGTCTACGCGGTGCGCACCACCGGCATCTACTGCCGCCCGAGCAGCGTTTCGCGCCTGCCCCGTCCGGAAAACGTGGTGTTTTTCGACACCGCCGAACAAGCCGAAGCCGCCGGTTATCGCGCCAGCAAACGCGCTTCTGCTGATCAGACGCAGCTCACCGAGCACTACACACGCGTGGTCGAGCGCGCCTGCCGCCACATCGCCGAGGCCGAACAGCCGTTGGCGCTCAACGAACTGGCTTCGCGGGCAGGCATGAGCCCCTGGCATTTCCATCGGGTGTTCAAGACCGTGACCGGCCTGACCCCCAAAGCCTGGGCCGACGAGCAGCGCGCCAGCCGCATGCGTACCCGTCTGGGTGACGCCTGCACCATCACTGAAGCGATGTACGACGCGGGTTTCAACTCCAACAGCCGATTCTATGAGTCCAGCGGCAGACTGCTGGGCATGACCCCCTCGGACTATCGCAAGGGCGGGGCCAACAGCGACATTCGATTTGCCGTTGGCGAATGCTTTCTCGGCTCGATTCTGGTCGCGCAGAGCCAGCGCGGGATCTGCGCGATCCTGCTAGGGGACGATCCCAATCAGCTGGTGCAGGACCTGCAGGACCAGTTTCACACCGCCACGCTGATCGGCGGTGACGCGCAATTCGAGCAGTTGATCGCTCAGGTGGTGGGGTTCATCGAAGCGCCGGGGCTGGGGCTGGACTTGCCGCTGGACTTGCAGGGCACGGCCTTTCAGCAACGGGTCTGGCAGGCGCTGCGCAGAATCCCGCCGGGCACCACAGTCAGCTACACCGAGATCGCCCAGCGCATTGGCGCGCCGACATCGTTTCGCGCCGTTGCCCAGGCCTGCGGCGCCAACTCGCTGGCCGTGGCCATACCTTGCCATCGGGTGGTGCGCAGCGACGGCGGCCTTTCAGGCTATCGATGGGGCGTCGAACGCAAGCGTCAGTTGCTGGCACACGAGGCGCAGGCTAAACGCTGCTGATCTCAAGCGGCAGCAAACCGGTGTAACAGCTTGGCCCTTGAGAAACCCGAACAGTGGCGTAGTTTTCGTCCCGGACACCTGACCAAGGAGCATGGACGTGCCTGCCATTTTTCAACCGTCGAGCACCACCGACCCCGCCTTCTGGCTGATCGCCGATCAACTCAACAGCCGCAGCGAAAGTGAACGTCTGACCTATATCCGCACAGGCTTCCCCCCCGGGTGGGTAAAAGCTGTGCGCAGCGCATTTCACCTTAACAACAGCCAGCTGGAATCCCTGCTCAACGCCTCGATCTCAACCCTGGAGCGACGCCTCAAGCAGCGCCGCCCGCTGGATGTGGTCGGCTCGGAAAGGCTGGACCGGGTCGCCTCACTGGCCATTCGTGCGGCTGAAGTCTTCGACGATCAGGACACCGCCCGCCATTGGATGATGACCGCCAACCGTGCATTGAACGATCAGACGCCGCTGACCCTTTGCGAAACCGAAATCGGCGCCAGCCAAGTGCGGCGCGTGCTGGCGGCGCTGCAATACGGCGGGGTGATCTGATGCTGGCCTTCAGAATCGCCAGCCCTGACGAGGTTTCGGACTTTTCCGGGCGCAGTTCAGCGCTCCACGGCGGGCGCTGGAACCTTCCTGACCAGCCTGCGCTGTATCTGGGCCTGAGCCCGGCAGGTTGCGCACTGGAGGCTATGGTCATCGCCGGGCAACTGCCGCGCCTGCGGCTCAAACTCATGCACCTTCAGCTGCCCGCCGACCCCAGCCTCTATCTTCAACCACCACTGTCAGCGCTGCCCGAAGGCTGGAACGCGCTTCCTGCCGACCGACCCAGCATGGCGTTCGGCAGCGACTGGCTGATGCGCGGCGAACAGCTGGGGCTGATCCTGCCGTCGCTGGCCATCGACCAGACCCGCTGCCTGATGATCAACCCACAACACCCGGCCAGCTGCCAGATCCAAGTGCTGCACATCACGGATTTCGCCTTCGGCCGCCCTGCCAGTTCTTTGCCTTAGCGTTGGGTATCGACCACCACGCGCCCGCGAACCTGCCCGTCCATCAAGCGGTGGGCCGTTTCAATGACCTCGCTCAGGCCGATTTCATGGGTGATCAACGCCAGTGCTGCGGGGTCGAGATCGGTCGCCAGCCGCGCCCAGGCGTCGATGCGGTCCTGGCGCGGGCGCATCACGCTGTCGATGCCCGCCAATGTCACTCCACGCAGAATGAACGGCGCCACCGAGGCCGGGAAATCCATGCCTTGGGCCAGCCCGCAGGCCGCGACGGTGCCCCAATAGCGGGTGCTGGCGCAGATGTTTGCCAGCGTGTGGCTGCCCACAGAGTCGATGGCCCCGGCCCAGCGCTCTTTGGCCAGCGGACGGCCGGGCTCGGACAGCGTGGCGCGATCGATGACGTCTGCCGCGCCCAATTGTTTGAGGTAATCGCTTTCCGAGACCCGTCCCGTGGACGCCACCACCCGGTAGCCGAGTTTGCCCAGAATCGCAATGGCAAAACTGCCGACGCCGCCATTGGCCCCAGTGACCAGCACCTCGCCTTTGTCAGGGGTGACGCCATTCTTTTCCAGCGCCATGACGGCCAGCATTGCCGTGTAACCTGCTGTGCCAATGGCCATGGCCTGCGCGGGCGTGAACGCCTTTGGCAGCGGGATCAGCCACTTGCCTTGCAACCGCGCCATCTGCGCCAGCCCGCCCCAATGGCCTTCGCCCACGCCCCAGCCGTTGAGTAGCACCGAGTCTCCGGGTTTGAAGTCCGGATCGCTGCTCTCCTGCACCGTGCCTGCGAGGTCCACGCCCGGCACCATGGGAAAGCTGCGCACGATCGGGCCCTTGTTGGTGATCGCCAGTGCGTCCTTGTAGTTGAGCGTACTATGGGAAACCCGCACCGTAACGTCGCCCGCGGGCAATTGCGCCTCGTCGATGGCCGTAAGATTGACGTGATAACCGCTGTCGTCTTTGTCGATCAAAATGCCGTTGAACATGCCTTGCCTCCGATATAGACCGATCGTCTATAAATAAAGCCGGGAAATCACTGTGGCAAGCCACGCAGAAATCCGGCGATGAATGTATTGAGGGGTGCGTCGCTTTGTACGAGTCGGGCGCGCAACACTGCGCCTTCCCAGCCGATCCAGAAATACGCCGCCAGCTCCGCGCTGTCCGTGTGAACAGGCAGTTCACCCGCGCATTTGGCGGCATCGAAACATACCCGCAGACGGCGTTGCCAGTCGAGAAAGATGGCCTCAATCGCGTCGCGAAAGCCTTCCGGAAGCACGCTGACTTCCTGGCCCATATTGCCGACCATGCAGCCACGGCGGTAACCGTAGCGGGCCATGCTGGCCTTGGAGTGCTGAACGAAACCGGCAAGGCGCTCCAGTGGCGTCAACGACTCATCGAGCAGCCAACGGTCAAGTCGACGGGCGAAGTAGCCGGCGTAGCTGGCCAGGACGTCGAGGCCGAACGCCTCTTTGCTGGCGAAATAGTGATAGAAAGAGCCCTTGGGCACGCCGACGCGCTTGAGAATGCCGTCGATGCCGGTGGCCATGAAGCCCTGCTCGGTCAGCACCTCGACGCCACAGCGAATCAGCGCCTCACGGGTGTCGAAGTCATCGGGACGGGCGATTTTCGGAGGACGCCCGGGGCGCCTCGGTTTTGCAGTGATCTCAGTCATGGGGTTGCATATTAGACTGATCGTCTATTAAATCAACCGCACTCTTGAACTTTCGCATACCTATTCGAACAAGACGGCGACGACAGCATCGAACGTCTCGCGCCCTCATCACACTGCGACTTTTGCCTCTGGAGAATCTGCCCATGATCGCCTGGCCCGACACCCGCATCCTCAAGCTGTTTGGCATCGAAGTCCCGATCCTTCTCGCGCCGATGGCTGGCGCAGCCGGCTCTGCCTTGGCCATCGCTGTGGGCAAAGCTGGCGGCTTGCCTTCCCTGCCCTGCGCCATGCTCAGCCACGAGCAGATTCGCGAAGAGGTCGCGCTGATCCGTGCCGGCACCCACGCGCCACTGAACCTGAACTTCTTCAGCCACCAGAATCCCGACGCCGATCCCGTCGCCGACAAGGCCTGGAAAGCGCTGCTCAAGCCTTATTACGAGGAACTGGGCGCGGACTTCGATGCGCCGACACCCACTTCCAACCGCGCCCCTTTTGATGAAGCCAGCTGCGCGCTGGTAGAGGAACTGAAACCCGAAGTGGTCAGCTTCCATTTCGGCCTGCCTGACGCTGATTTCGTGCAGCGAGTCAAAGCGGCGGGCGCCAAGGTCATCTCATCGGCCACCACCGTTGAAGAAGCCGTCTGGCTGGAGCAGCATGGCTGCGACGCGATCATTGCCATGGGTTATGAGGCGGGCGGTCATCGCGGCATGTTTCTCAGCGACCAGCTCTATACTCAGGTTGGCACCATGGCCCTTGTGCCGCAGATCGTCGACGCAGTGACCATTCCGGTGATCGCCGCCGGGGGCATCGCCGACAGCCGGGGCATCGCTGCGGCCTTCATGCTCGGCGCCTGCGCCGTGCAACTGGGCACTACCTACCTGTTCAGCCCTCAAGCCAAGGTGTCAAAACTGCATCAAGCCGCGCTGGCCAACGCAAAAGACAGTCAAACGGCGTTGACCAACCTGTTCACCGGCCGCCCGGCACGGGGCATCGTCAATCGCATCATGCGCGAGATCGGCCCGATCAGCGCGGCCGCCCCGGCATTTCCTACTGCCGGCGGCGCCTTAATACCACTGCGCAGCAAAGCCGAACCGCAAGGCAACGACGGCTTCATGAACCTCTGGGCCGGTCAGGCCGTGGGCATCAAACACGCACTGCCGGCTGAAGAACTGACCCGCCAGTTGGCGATTCAGACGCTGGAAAGATTAAGTGGTTACAGAAACTGACTGGCGAGGCAAAAAACAGGCTTCCTTGAGGGGATGACTCGCTATATATTTCGGTGTATAGCGTTTGGCCGCTATCTGGCCGATGTCCTTCATCACCTCATAAAAACCACACGGAGCTGTTTCATGCGCGCAATGTCCCTTCGCGTCACTTTCAAATCCCTGGCCATCGCGGTCGCCGCCCTGTCGGCCAACAGCGCATTTGCCGATGAAGTCCAGGTCGCCGTCGCGGCCAACTTCACCGCGCCGATTCAGGCCATCGCCAAGGATTTCGAGAAGGACACCGGCCACAAGCTGGTCGCCTCCTTCGGCGCCACGGGCCAGTTCTACACTCAGATCAAGAACGGCGCGCCATTCGAAGTGTTCCTAGCCGCGGACGACACCACCCCCGCCAAGCTGGAAAGCGAAGACGAGATCGTCAAAGGCTCACGCTTCACCTACGCCGTCGGCACGCTGGCCCTGTGGTCGGCCAAGGAAGGTTACGTCGATGACAAAGGCGCCGTGCTGAAGAAAAACGAATACCAGCACCTGTCCATCGCCAACCCGAAAGCCGCGCCTTACGGCCTGGCCGCCACTCAGGTGCTGGAAAAAGAAGGCCTGACCGAAGCCACCAAAGCCAAGATCGTCGAAGGCCAGAGCATCGCCCAGGCCTATCAGTTCGTGCAGACCGGCAACGCCGAGCTGGGTTTTGTCGCGCTGTCGCAAGTCTATAAAGATGGCAAGCTCACCAGCGGTTCCGCGTGGATCGTCCCGGCCAACCTGCATGAGCCGATCAAGCAAGACGCAGTGATTCTCAACAAAGGCAAGGACAACGCGGCCGCCAAGGCACTGATGGAATACCTCAAAGGGCCGAAAGCGGCTGCCGTGATCAAGTCCTACGGGTATCAGCTGTAAATGCCGCTGGGCAGTGCCGATCTTGCGGCCATCTGGCTGACGCTCAAACTGGCGTCGCTGACCACGGTGATCCTGCTGATCGTCGGCACCCCCATCGCGCTGTGGCTGGCTCGCACCCGTTCCTGGCTCAAGGGCCCGGTGGGCGCGGTGGTGGCGCTGCCGCTGGTGCTGCCGCCAACGGTGATCGGGTTTTACCTGCTGCTGTTGCTGGGGCCTAACGGCGCTGTGGGGCAGCTGACCCACAGCCTCGGGCTGGGCACGCTGACGTTCAGCTTTAGCGGGCTTGTGATCGGCTCGGTGCTGTATTCGATGCCGTTCGTGGTGCAGCCGCTGCAGAATGCCTTCGAGGCCATCGGCCCGCGGCCCCTTGAAGTCGCCGCAACGTTGCGTGCAAACCCGTGGGACACCTTCTTCTCGGTGGTGCTGCCCCTTGCCCGTCCCGGTTTCGTCACCGGTGCGATCCTGGGGTTTGCCCACACCGTGGGTGAGTTTGGCGTGGTGCTGATGATCGGCGGCAACATCCCTGAAAAAACCCGCGTGGTGTCGACGCAGATCTACAACCACGTCGAGTCCATGGAGTACGTACAAGCCCACTGGCTGGCCGGTGCCATGCTGGTGTTCTCCTTCCTGGTTCTGTTGGCGCTCTACTCCAGCGGCAAGACCAAATCGGCCTGGAGCTGACGCGTGACGATCTCAACCCTCGAAGTCCGCCTGAACGTGGACTTCCCTGAATTTGCCGTGAACGTCGACCTGTCCCTGCCGGGGCGTGGCGTCACGGCGCTGTATGGGCATTCCGGGTCCGGCAAGACCACCTGCCTGCGCTGCATCGCCGGGCTGGAAAAAGCCAGCCGCGGATTCATCTCGATCAACGGCGATGTCTGGCAGGACAGCGACAAGGGCATTTTCGTCGCGCCGCACAAGCGCTCGCTGGGCTACGTGTTTCAGGAAGCCAGCCTGTTCCCGCACCTCACCGTGCAGGGCAATCTGGAATTTGGCCTCAAGCGCATCGCCGCCAACGCGAGACAGGTCGATCTGAAACAGGCGACGACCCTGCTCGGCATCGATCATCTGCTGACTCGTCAGCCCGACAAATTATCCGGCGGCGAACGTCAGCGGGTCGGTATCGCGCGCGCCCTGCTCACGAGCCCGCGCCTGTTATTGCTCGACGAGCCGCTGGCGGCGCTGGACGCCCACCGCAAGGGCGAAATCCTGCCGTACCTGGAACGTCTGCACGACGAACTCGATATCCCCATGCTCTACGTCAGCCACTCCCAGGATGAAGTGGCGCGACTGGCCGATCACCTAGTGTTGCTCAGCGACGGCAAGGCCTCGGCCAGCGGCCCGATTGGCGAAACCCTGGCGCGGCTCGACCTGCCACTGGCCATGGGCGATGACGCGGGGGTGGTCATCGAAGGTGCGGTCATCGCTTATGACGCGGCGTACCATCTGGTCACCGTGCGCATCCCCAGGAGTGATCTGACCCTTCGCGTCGCCCATGGCGCGCTGGAAATGAGCAAGCCCCTGCGCTTCAAGGTGCCGGCGCGCGATGTCAGCCTGTCGCTGCGAGCCGACGATCAGAGCAGCATCCTCAATCGCCTTCCGGTGACGGTGGTCAGCGAAATCCCCGCCGACAACGCCGCCCACGTGCTCGTTCGCCTGGACGCCGCCGGCACGCCGTTGCTGGCGCGCATCACGCGGTACTCGCGAGATCACCTGCAATTGCATCCCGGCCAGTCACTGTGGGCGCAGATCAAATCGGTGGCGTTGCTGGTTTGAGCCGCGCCCCGCCGTTCCAATCAAATAATCGGCACCACCGTGCACCTGAACGGTCAATGCAAAGACCAGTACTCAGGATTGCCCTTTTATGTCGGACGCCCTCTCCCCCGAAGCCCTGCCCAAGGACCTGCACTACGTCGACGACAGTCAGCCGGGCTTCACGCGCAAGATCCTGCGCGGCAAGTTCGCCTATTTCGACACCGACGGCGAACGCATTCGCGACGAGGCCGAGATCAAGCGCATCAACGCGCTGGTCATCCCGCCCGCTTATAAAGATGTGTGGATCTGCGCCGATCCCAGAGGCCACCTGCAGGCCACAGGCCGCGATGCGCGCGGGCGCAAGCAGTACCGTTATCACCCGCGCTGGCGGGAGGTGCGCGATGAAAACAAGTACTCGCGCATGATCGCCTTCGGCCTGGTTTTGCCCAAAGTGCGCAAACAACTGGAAGCGCAATTGGCGGCGCCGGGCATGGGGCGGGAAAAGGTGATGGCAGCGGTGGTGTCGTTGCTCGACCAGACGCTGATCCGCATCGGCAACAGCCAGTACGCCCGGGACAATCGCTCCTACGGCCTGACCACCCTGCGCAACAAACACGTCGACGTGCATGGCAGCAAGATCCTCTTCCAGTTTCGTGGCAAAAGCGGCGTCGAGCACCAGCTAAGCGTCACCGATCGGCGCTTGGCCAACATCATCAAACGCTGCATGGAGCTGCCTGGGCAGAACCTGTTTCAGTACCTGGATGAAGACGGCCAGCGCCACACGGTCAGCTCCTCTGACATCAATCGATACCTGCACGAGCTGACCGGCGCCGACTTCACCGCCAAGGATTACCGCACCTGGGCGGGCAGCGCGATGGCCCTGGCGACCCTGCGCAAGCTGGATTGGGAGCCTGAGGCCGATGCGAAGAAACATATCGTCGCGATGGTAAAAGAAGTGGCCCGCCTGCTGGGCAACACCCCGGCGGTGTGTCGCAAATGCTATATCCACCCGGCGGTTCTGGAGGCCTTCGTCATTGGCGAACTGGCCAAACTGCCTCGCTCGCGGCAGCGCAAGGGCCTGCGTCTCGAAGAAGCAGCCCTGGCGGGATTTCTACAAGGTCTGCAGGCGGCCCAAGCCCTGCAAGCACCCACAGGAGAATCATCATGACAGCCGATCACGCTCACATTCCCGGTGAAAAGATCAACGACCCCGATGCCAGTCCAGCCGATGTCGCCGACGACCGCGAACGCACTCAGGAAACGCGCACGGAACAACCTTTGACTGGCGGCGATCACGACGACGCCGGACACACCCCGAAAGTCCCCGATGCCCAGTAAGCTCTGCTTACTGACATCGCACACCAAGGCCCGCTCATGACCTCAGCGCCACACCTGTCCGACAACGCCTACGCCCAGTCGCCCCTCTCGCTTACCGTTGCTCCGGAGCGACCGGGTTTCGTGCGCGTGCGGGGTGCTCGCGAGCACAACCTCAAGGACGTCGATGTCGACATCCCCCGCGATGCCCTGGTGGTATTTACCGGTGTATCGGGGTCGGGGAAATCGTCACTGGCGTTTTCCACGCTCTATGCCGAGGCGCAGCGCCGTTATTTCGAATCCGTGGCGCCTTATGCGCGACGCCTGATCGATCAGGTTGGCGTGCCCAATGTCGACTCCATCGAAGGTCTGCCGCCTGCGGTGGCCCTACAGCAGCAGCGCGGCACGCCCAGCACGCGCTCGTCAGTGGGCAGCGTAACGACGCTGTCGAGCCTGATTCGCATGCTCTACTCCCGCGCCGGCCACTACCCGGCCGGCCAGCCGATGCTCTACGCCGAAGACTTCTCGCCCAACCTGCCTCAGGGCGCCTGCCCCGAATGCCACGGCTTGGGCCGCGTGTATGAAGTGCCGCAGGAGCTGATGGTGCCCGACGATTCGCTGACCATCCGCCAGCGCGCCGTCGCTTCCTGGCCCTTGGCGTGGCAGGGCCAGAACCAGCGCGACATTCTGGTCACCCTGGGCTACGACGTCGACATCCCGTGGCGCGATTTGCCGAAAAAGCAGCGCGACTGGATTCTGTTCACCGAAGAACAACCCACCGTACCGGTTTACGCAGGCTTGACGCCGGAAGAAACCCGCGTCGCCCTCAAGCGCAAACTCGAACCCAGCTATCAGGGCACCTTTATCGGGGCGCGCCGGTATGTGCTGCATACCTTCACTCATTCCCAAAGCGCCCTCATGAAAAAGCGCGTCGCTCAGTTCATGCGCGGCAGCCCTTGTCCGCTGTGCGACGGCAAACGCCTCAAGCGCGAGGCGCTGTCGGTGACCTTCGCCGGGCTGGACATCGGCGAGCTGTCACAGATGCCGCTGTTGCGTCTGGCGCACGTATTGCGCCCTGTGGCTGAAGGTCATCGCGACGCAGACACTTCCATCGAGAAAACCCTCGCCGCGCAGCGCATCGCACAGGACCTGCTCGCGCGGGTCAGCACCCTGACTGACCTGGGCCTGGGCTATCTGGCCCTGGATCGGAGCACGCCTACGCTGTCCTCCGGCGAGCTGCAACGTTTGCGCCTGGCCACGCAACTGGGCTCACAGCTGTTCGGCGTGATTTACGTGCTGGACGAGCCCTCTGCTGGCCTGCACCCCGCTGACAGCGAAGCGCTGTTCGCCGCCCTGCAGCAACTCAAGGCTTCGGGCAATTCGTTGTTCGTGGTCGAGCACGACCTGGAAACCATGCGTCGCGCCGATTGGCTGGTGGACGTCGGGCCTGCTGCGGGCGAACATGGCGGCCGCGTGCTGTACAGCGGCCCGCCCCAAGGCCTGGCACAGGTAGAAGCCTCAAAAACCCGCGAGCACCTGTTCGCCGAGCACAACGAACTGCGCACTGAACGCCGTACGCTGAAAGACTGGCTGCGTCTGGAAGGCGTCACCCGCAACAACCTCGATAACCTGTCCGCAGCTTTTCCGCTGGCGTGCTTTACCTCAGTCACCGGCATTTCCGGCTCAGGCAAGTCAAGCCTTGTCAGCCAGGCGCTGCTGGAACTGGTGGGCACCGAACTGGGTAAGCCTGCACCGGCCAGTGATCAGGAAGAGCCGAGCCTGGAAGACGACGCCCCGCAGTTCACCTCAGGCCGCATCGCTGCTGGGCTGGAGTCGATCAGACGCCTGGTGCAGGTCGACCAGAAACCCATCGGCCGCACACCCCGCTCAAATCTTGCGACCTACACCGGCCTGTTCGACAACGTGCGCAAACTCTTCGCCGCCACCGAACAGGCGCAAACCGCAGGCTTTGATGCTGGTCAGTTCTCCTTCAACGTCGCCAAAGGTCGCTGCGAAAAATGTGAAGGCGAAGGCTTCGTCAGCGTCGAACTGCTGTTCATGCCCAGCATCTACGCCCCCTGCCCGACCTGCCACGGCGCCCGCTATAACCCGCAGACCCTGGCCATCCAGTGGCAAGGCCTGAACATCGCCCAAGTGCTGCAACTCACGGTCGATCAGGCCGTCGACGTGTTCGCCGAGCAGCCTGCCGTGCTGCGCTCACTGACTGTGCTGCGCGACATCGGCCTGGGATACCTGCGCCTCGGCCAACCCGCCACCGAACTGTCGGGCGGCGAAGCCCAACGCATCAAACTGGCCACCGAACTGCAACGCAACGCCCGCGGCGCGACCCTCTACGTCCTCGACGAACCCACTACCGGCCTGCACCCCAGCGACGTTGATCGTTTGCTCAAACAACTCAACACGCTCGTCGACAGCGGCCACACCGTCATCGTGGTCGAACATGAAATGCGCGTTGTGGCGCAGAGTGACTGGGTCATTGATATCGGGCCAGGGGCCGGTGATCAGGGCGGGAAAATCGTGGCCAATGGCACGCCAGAGAAAGTGGTCAACGTAAAGACGAGTCGAACTGGGCCGTTTTTGGCTAAGGTATTGGCAGACATCAAGGAATGACCATGGCCTTCGATTGGCACTCAGACCCCATCACCCGGACTACACCGCTGGACAAGCACTACCGCAACACGCAGAACGTGCGCCGGTTTCTCGTTTCGCAATGCGGCGACGCGTTCAAGTTCGACCGGCCGCTCATGGCGTGGATCAAGGGTCAGAATGCGTTGACCATGGGCGACGTTGCGGATGAGTGGCTGCGCCTGAATCGGTGAGTGACGCGATGGCTGGACCTGGGCTGCTTGTGATGACAATTGAACGACGCAGGTTGCCCACTCCATCGGAAGACGGAGGCAAGAAAATCAATAAAAAAAGTGAGCTGCGGAAGGATTTCTGGAAGCGGAAAGCCAGAAACGACTCAGGCGCTCCGGATTTCTCCGTGAGCGCCTGATCTGGATGGTGCCCCGAGCCGGAGTCGAACCGGCACATCCTTTCGGACGACGGATTTTAAGTCCGGTGTGTCTACCAATTTCACCATCAGGGCGATGTTGCGTGTCGCTCGTTTGGGCCTTCAGATAACCGGCTTACAACGTCGACAAGAGCTGGGAATATATACATCCCTACCCGGTGTAGCAAGCTTGAAACGCGTCGAAATGCAACTAAAACGGGATCAAGCACAAATAAAAAAGCTCTGTAAATCATCGATCTACAGAGCTCATTCATAGTGGAGGCCGAGGTCGGAATCGAACCGGCGTAAACGGATTTGCAATCCGCGGCATAACCATTTTGCTACTCGGCCCCAAACACCTAACGCTCCAACAACTAACGCTAAATGCATACAAACTGGAGCGGGAAACGAGACTCGAACTCGCGACCCCGACCTTGGCAAGGTCGTGCTCTACCAACTGAGCTATTCCCGCTTGGTGTGGGCGCCATTCTATAGATTCAAATGACCCCGTCAACCCCTTGATTTAAAAATACTTATTTTTCCTCGTCCGCAATCGCTGACATGACCGTGATCGCTCAAGGCGTGGGCACATCCCGCGCACGCGAAGCCCGCTAGCATGGTCCCACTGTCACTTCTGACAGTAGACGACTCAGGGGCCTGCGCGCAGGATCGCCCAAGCGCGTCACGTCGTCTCTACAGGATCTTGGCGAAGGTATGGATACTTTCAGTCACACACCCCTGCTCACGGTATTGGACAGCCGCGCGCTGGCGGTTCGAAACGTTGCTTTTCATCGCCTGCCAGATGACGACGCCACGCGAGAGGATGTTTCGGCAGTGGAGTTCGATCTTGCGGGACGCGTCATCAAGCTATGGGACGCTCGGTTGTGGGCTCGGGCTCAGGAAGACTCGCAAACCCAGCCCAACCGTACGCACCACTACAATTTGTCAGGCGTTCCACTGTTGAGTATCAGCGTCGACGAAGGCTGGGATTTATCCCTGCTGCGCGAGTCAGGGGTGGTCGAGCGAAGCTGGGAAACCAAAGGTGCCTCCTGGTCCAACGAGTATGACGCCATCCTGCGACCGATCAGCAGAGGCGAAACGGCGCCCGATAACGTCACGCGAACCATGGCTCGCTTTATTTACGCAGACAGCAGTGAGGACAGCGCCAAGCACAACCAATGCGGACAGATGATTACGCTTCATGACGGCGCGGGCCTCACCACGTCCTCGGAGTTCAGCGTATTAGGGCAATGTCTGACCGAGAGCAGGCAATTCCTGCAGGAGACTGAACTGCCGGACTGGTCCGGATCGCCTCCTACCACCCCGGAAAAAATCACCCGATCAACCTTTAACGCACTCACCCAGTTGATCACGCAGACGGATGCTTCAGGAAACCGGCAGCGTTTCGGCCATAACGTCGAAGGCTCGACCCGGCAGGCCTGGCTGACACTCAAGGAGGAAGCCGAAACGCTGATCCTCGGCGGGGTTGACTGCAACGCAATGGGCCAGACAGAACGCGAGACCCTCGGCAACGGTGTCGTCAGGACCTGGGTTTACGATCCGGTCACCCAGCGACTCGAAACGACTCGTACCTTTGCGCACGATACGCTTGCGCAGGAACTCGCATACCGCTACGACGCTGTCGGTAACGTCACCCAGATCAATGAAACCACCCAGACAACCCGTTTCTTTCGCAATCAGGAAGTCGCCCCGACCAATCTCTATCGGTACGACAGCCTGTACCAGCTGGTAGAAGCGACAGGTCGAGAATCGGTGGACAGCAGCGACAGTCACCGTCCACCCGATGCAGCAGCCCCCAATCCCGGCGACACCAGCCAGTTACTCAACTACCGGGAGACCTATCGCTACGATCAGGGCGGCAACATGCTGGAGTTGCGTCATGTGCGCGATGGCAACACATACACTCGAAGCTTCGACGTTGCCCCGAACTCAAATCGCAGCCTGCTGAAAACCGATGCAACGCCGGGATTCGACACCGCGTTCGATGGCGCGGGCAACCTGCTCGCACTTCAACCGGGCCAGGGGCTGCAATGGGGGCTGCGCAATCAACTGCAAAAGGTCGTGACCATCCCCCGCGCCAATGGCGCGGACGATGAAGAAGTCTATGTATATGACGGCAGCGACCAGCGACTGCGTAAACAGCGAACCTTTCGAACGCAAGGCACAACTCGCATTGAAAACGTTTATTACCTGCCGGGACTCGAACTTAGAACATGCGGGACAGCGGCAAAGAAGGATGAACACCTCGAAGTCATCGTCTTGCAAGCCGGTAGCAGCAACGTGCGTTGCTTGCACTGGGTCAATGGAAAACCGGAGGGTACTTCACAGAATCAGCTGCGTTACAGCCTCACCGATCATCTTGGCTCCTGCACCATGGAGTGGGACGACGATGCCAGACTGCTGAGCCATGAGGGTTACTTACCCTTCGGGGGAACGGCGTGGTGGGCGGCGCAATCTTCACTTGAAGGCTACTACAAAACGATTCGTTATTCCGGAAAAGAGCGGGATGCTTCGGGGCTTTATTATTATGGTTATCGGTATTATGCGCCGTGGTTGCAACGCTGGATTAATCCCGATCCTGGTGGCAAGACAGACGGCCTGAACCTATATCAGTTCGTCCAAAACAACCCTCTATCATTTTTCGATTTAGATGGTCGGGAAACCGTCGATGAGATCATGAACGAATTAAATGAGATCAGCCATTTGACTAATCAATCGACCCACCCCCCGTCAAATGCGAGCAGAATGGCAGCCAGAAATCTAAGAAAGCAACTGCGCCCGTTACTCGAAGAAGAAGTAGAAGTTCACCTAACTGTCATAGGAGAACTTGATCTAAGTCTGGGAAGAATGGCGCGGCAACATGACAACATTTACAGCCACTCGGCTCGTAACAAGAGCCTGGGCAAGCGCGTGGGATTAATGTCATTCTCGGCGGGAACTGGCGCAGCGGTTGGTGCTACTGTGGGTTCCTTGGCAGGGCCGGCTGGGGGATTGGCAGGTGCGGCTTTAGGGAGCGCAGCCGGTCTCGTCGTGAAATCCGCGATTATTGAGCCTATAAAGGACAAGTTCGGCATGGCGCCTCCGATCCATCTAAAAACCACCCCTTTGAATGCCGAGAACGTATGGAATAACGCAAGAAGAAAACTACTGTCCCTGGAAAAAGCCAAGGACACGGTAGACAGATACAACCCGCAAACGCCCAAGGGCATCATGAACTTAACCGCTGCCGCAGCGCGAAAAACTTTTTCGACGGTTGTAGGAAAAATTGGAGAACATGCAGTCGACTTTGTAGATATCACAGATGATTATTCCTCATCAATGGCAGGAAAAAGTCCTTACAAGATAGACCTAATGATCACGGAACTGGAAAAACATCAACAACTGCTGAAGGACAATATTACAAAGCTCAAGCCGGCGATGCTCGAGTATGAAAAATCATTCCCGAAAGGCATCGAACAGTCTCCATACGTCGTGGCCGGGCGTTTTTTCAACCATGAAAAATTGGCCTCAAAGACTACGAAGGCGATCAACCGTCTTAGCCTTCACATCACACGTCTCAAGCACTTCTAAGGTGGCCAGAACAAAAGCCAAGCCCTCAACATGGTGCTAATTGAGGGCTTATCATTGCGCGGGGCCACGTGAGCTTTTCGCCGATAGCGCTTTGGGGTCACTCAACAATCCCGCATATTCCTACGCAGATGGCTTCTGCTTCTCATCAGTGGTCGTGCGCAAATGCGGCCATGCTGCCCTGAGGTATTGCAGCATCGACCACAGGGTCAGGCCCGCCGCGATCATCAGCAACACGTAGCCCAACACAACCCAGAAGGTGAACGCGGGTGGATTGGCCAGCAGGATCACCAGCGCGAGCATCTGCGCTGCGGTCTTCCATTTGCCCAGATTGGACACCGCCACTTGAGCGCGAGCGCCCAGTTCGGCCATCCATTCGCGCAAGGCGGAAATCACGATTTCGCGACCGATGATCACCGCCGCCGGCAGCGTCAGCCAGAAATTGGCGTGGACCTGCACCAGCAATACCAGTGCCACAGCCACCATCAGTTTGTCCGCGACCGGGTCGAGAAACGCGCCAAAGGGCGTGCTCTGCTCCAGGCGGCGAGCCAGATAGCCGTCCAGCCAGTCGGTGGCGGCTGCGATGGCGAATACCGAACTGGCCGCCATGTAGCTCCAGTAATACGGCAAATAGAACAACAGAATGAAGATCGGAATCAGCAGGACACGTAATACGGTGATCAGATTAGGGATATTCATCGGCACAACTGGCTACGAGGTGAGCGGGCATTCTACTCGCTGTGCAGGCTCGCATAAATCGACTCTGCGAGCTTTTTGCTGATTCCGGGTGCCTTGGCGATTTCCTCGATGCTGGCGCGGGACAATTCTTGCAGCCCACCGAAGTGTTTCAACAGGTCACGGCGCCGTGTCGGCCCCACGCCGGCAACGCCCTCAAGGGTCGAGGTGCGGCGGGTTTTGCCGCGCCGAGCTCGGTGTCCGGTAATTGCAAAACGGTGGGCTTCGTCGCGAATTTGCTGAATCAAATGCAGTGCGGGGGAATCTCCCTTGAGCGTGAATTCGTGGGCGACATCATTCAGGTACAGGGTTTCAAAACCGGCCTTGCGGGTCGTGCCCTTGGCGACGCCCAACAGGATCAGGTCCGGCACAGCGAGTTCGTTGAGTACATCGCGAGCCATGTTCAACTGGCCTTTGCCGCCGTCCACCAGCAGGATGTCCGGGAGCTTGCCGGCGCCGTCGTTGATCTTGCCGAAACGTCGGGTCAGCGCCTGGTGCATGGCTGCGTAGTCGTCACCGGCGGTCACACCTTCGATGTTGTAGCGACGGTAATCGGACTTGATCGGCCCTTCCGGTCCGAACACCACACAAGACGCTACGGTCGCTTCGCCGCTGGAGTGGCTGATGTCGTAGCATTCAAGACGCTGCGGCGGCTCATCGAGCTTGAGCACTTCGGCCAGCGCTTCGAAGCGGGCGGCGACGTGTTGACGATTCGCCAATCGCGCCGACAGTGCCTGCTCGGCGTTGGTGACGGCCAGTTGTTGCCAGCGCGCGCGAGTGCCACGTACCCGATGGCTGATCGTGATTTCCCGCCCACGAGAGGCGTCGATGGCCTCGATCAATGCCGGGAAATCCTCGTTGACCACATTGACGATCACCTCGCCGGGCAATTCGCGCTCGCCGCCGCCCAGAAAGTATTGAGCGAGGAAGGCCGACATCACTTCGCCGACCTCCTCTTCAATCCCGACCTGCGGGAAGAAATTCTTGCTGCCCAGCACTCGCCCGCCGCGCACGCTGATCAAATGCACGCACGCACCGCCCGGGTTGACGAACGCCGCAACCACATCGACATCGCCCGTACCACCCTCCATGCTCTGCTGATCCTGCACACGCCGCAGCAGCGCGATCTGGTCACGTAACTCGGCGGCATGTTCGAAGTCCAGCGCCATCGCGGCCTTTTCCATCAGCGCATTCAACTCGTCGCTGAGGGCGTTGCTACGCCCTTCAAGGAACATCACCGAGTGACGCACGTCTTCGGCGTAGACCTCAGGCTCGACCAGGTTGACGCAGGGTGCCTTGCAACGCTTGATTTGATATTGCAGGCACGGCCGCGTGCGGTTCTTGTAGAAGCTGTCCTCGCACTGACGCACGTGAAAGGCCTTCTGCAGGATGCTCAGGCTCTCGCGAATCGCCCCGGCGCTTGGGTAGGGCCCGAAGTACCGCCCCTTGGCCTTTTTCGCGCCGCGATGAATGCTCAGGCGCGGAAACTCGCCGTCGGACAAATGCACGTAGGGGTAGGATTTGTCGTCACGCAGGAGAATGTTGTAGGGCGGGCGCGACTCCTTGATCAGGGTCTGCTCCAGCAACAACGCCTCGGTTTCGTTGGCGGTGATGGTGGTTTCGACCTGGGAGATACGCGCCACCAGCGCGCCGGTCTTGGGCGCGTGACCGGTTTTTCGGAAATAGCTGGCGAGGCGCTTCTTCAGGTTCTTGGCTTTACCCACATAAAGAAGCCGCCCCTCGGTATCGAACATGCGATACACACCGGGACGGCCACTGCAGGTGGCAAGAAAGGCGCTGGGATCAAACGGCTGGGTCATTTCAGGCGCTGGCATCGACCATGCCGTGACGCACAGCCAGCAAGGCCAGCTCGACGTCACTGCCGATCGACAGTTTCTCGAAGATACGGTAGCGGTAAGTGTTCACGGTCTTGGGTGACAGACAAAGCTTGTCGGAAATGGTCTGCACCTTCTGGCAACCGACAATCATCAGGGCAATCTGGATTTCCCGCTCGGACAAGAGATCGAACGGCGAATTGCTGGTTTGCGGCTGGAACGATTTGAGCGCCAGTTGCTGGGCAATTTGCGGGCTGATGTAACGCTGGCCGGCAAACACCAGGCGAATGGCCTGAACCATTTCCGTCAACCCTGCGCCCTTGGTCATGTAGCCCGCCGCACCGGCTTGCAGCAGGCGGGTGGGAAACGGGTCTTCTTCACACACCGTGACGGCGACGACCTTGATATCAGGATGACTGCGCAGCATTTTGCGCGTGGCTTCGAGACCGCCGATGCCTGGCATTTTAACGTCCATCAGGACCACGTCAGGCTTGAGCTCGCGGGCTTTCTTCAACGACTCCTCGCCGGAATCAGCCTGCCCTACCACCTGCAGACCGTCGATGTCAGCGAGCATGCGCGTGATACCTGTCCGAACCAGATCATGGTCATCGACAACCAGCACCCTAATCAAGCAGACACCCCACAAAAACGATTTATGACGATTGCTCGTCACCTTAGCAAAAAAGAAAGTGCAGGACCTAGCGCGAAACACTGCCTCGGCGGGCCATACCAGAGAATCCGTAAAGATGATGACAAGCTATCATTACTGACGAGGAAACTTGCAAAAAATCTTCCAACGCACGCTTGCCTAAAAGAACTCAATCTTCGTCCGTAGGATATTTCTTGTCCGCTGCGTAGGTCGCCTTGTACTCGGCGAGCGTGGTGGTCAAGCGCAGAATGGCGTCCTGATCCTCTTTAACCAGCGTGCGGTAGCTGCCCAGCACCCACTCCTCGACTTCGCTGAGGTTTTCGATCGGTGCGGGCGTGTGAGAACCGGTCAGTACGTACAGCACATCCACGCCCCTGCCCGCGACGGCGGCCAGGTAGTCCGCTTTAGGCGTGCGGTCTCCATTTTCGTATTTGCCCTGTGCGTTGGGCTCGACGCCACCGATTTCTCCAAACGCTCGTTGCGACAAACCCAAGCGCTCGCGTTCTTCCCTAAGCCGGGCTCCAATTCCACTCATTTGAATGCATAACCTTGTTGACCCCATCCTTACGAATGGTAGAATCCAGATAAATTTAAACAGACTTGAACGGTTTTGAACTATGCCCGGAATACGCACCGCAGCACAAGCCAAGGCCTGGCTGGAACAACAGGGTAAATCTGTTCAAGAGTTTGCTCGGGAAAACAGCGTCGACCCGGCCACGACTTATCAGATTCTGTCCGGTCGAAAAAAGGGCCGTCGCGGGGAGTCCCACAAGGTCGCCGTGCTGTTGGGAATGAAAATAGGCGTGATACCGCCGCAGTCGCCGAGTGATCACGACACAGAATGACTGAGTTCGGCGCAGTGCCGCACAGGATATTTCGCGAAGTTACTTACTTACACTGGCAGATCCGACCGCAGTGGCGTTAAGCGCACCATCAAATATTACGAGAACCGTCAATCAGCGCTTATCTACCGCACGTTCCATCCAGAACAATGCAGCCTCTTCCCCCACTTGGGTGTAACCGAGCCTGAGATACAACCCGACTGCCGGGTTGCTCTTGAATACCTTGAGCCTTGAGCTCGCGCATTGCCGGTCCCAGGCCATTTGCGCGACGCATGCCATGACCCAAGCACCGACACCCTCGCCCCGATACGCCTCGATCAACTGAACATCGCGAACATACAGGTAGCCCGTTTCGATGGTCAGCCCGAGAAAACCGATCACCTGCCCGCCCTTTTCAATCAGATAACTCTCCCGAGTCGGCCATTCGGCATCGAAGGCTTCGGGTTGCCACACCAGGCCGTAGCGCACGTAATAGTCGCGCATGTTGACCCGCGTCAGCTCGCGGGCGAAGTGCAGATGCTCATCCGCCGCAGGCACCAGACGCAGGGCGCGACTTCCCATGATTGATCCTCCTGATCCCTTCTCACGACACTTTATAGACACAGCCCGTTGCGGCTCAATCAAGCTGATGGAATTTTCCAATTGAATCATTGCCCACGCCTGAAGTAAGCTCGCCTTCATTCTTTGGAGACACACCATGTTGCATTCTTCCCACTCACAGCTTCAGCACCCTGCCGACGCAACGCGTCAGGTGGCGGATCTGGCTGCGTGGGAAGCAACCGCCGCAGGCTCTGTCGCTTCTTATTTTTATGGGTATTGGTTTAGCCGCTGGCGCGCCTGATACCCAAACGGCGCCCACGAATAACGGGACGCCAACCAGAGATAACTCTACCCCCGGTCGGCCTCCCGACCGGGGGTTTCGTTTTTTTGGCCTTTGTAAAACTGACTAACGCTTCGAATCGAGGACACCGCACATGAACTACAGCACCTATTACCGCAACGACATCGACTTCGCCTGGCGATTTAGCAACCTCCGTTCGGGACAGCCAGCCGCCTCCGATCGGTCACTGACAGGTGGCGAATCAACACAGCCGGCTCATACAGCCAATTGTCGAACACCCCAGTAGGTCCGCGCGGGACAACGCCCGCCGACCAGGAAGCCTTAACCATGAATTCGTCCGTCGCTGCTCAAAACCTGTCTGACCTGCCGTCCAGCCCTGTGACCTTGATCGACAGCCGCCCTGCCCCACAACGTCTGCCCAGCACGTTGGCGCTGAAAAACCAGCTGCCGCTCAATGCTGCACTGACCGCCCAGATCGCCGTCCACCGCCAGTCGGTCCGGGCCATTCTCAACGGTGAAGACTCGCGTCTGCTGGTGATCGTCGGTCCCTGCTCAATCCACGACCCCAAGTCTGCTCTCGAATACGCCGAACGCCTGGCCAGCCTGGCCACCGAGGTCAGCGATCAGATGCTGCTGGTGATGCGCGCCTACGTCGAAAAACCCCGCACCACCGTGGGCTGGAAAGGCCTCGCTTACGATCCTCACCTGGACGGCACGGACGACATGGCCGCAGGTCTGACGCTGTCCCGTCATTTGATGCGCGAGATGATCAGCCTCGGTTTACCGATCGCCACCGAGCTGCTGCAGCCCATGGCCGCGGGCTACTTCGACGACCTGCTGAGCTGGGTTGCCATCGGTGCGCGCACCACCGAATCGCAGATCCACCGAGAGATGGCCAGCGGCCTGCAAATGCCAGTGGGTTTCAAGAACGGCACCGACGGCGGGGTGTCCGTCGCCTGCGATGCGATTCGCTCGGCCGCCCATGCCCATCGCCACTTTGGCATCGATCGTCAAGGTCACCCCGCGATTATCGAAACCCAAGGCAACCCGGACACCCACATCGTGCTGCGCGGCGGTCACAGCGGGCCGAACTACGATGCGCAGAGCGTCGGCAAGGTCAACGCCAGTCTGGACAAAAACCGCATTGCCGCACGCATTATGGTCGACTGCAGCCACGCCAACAGTGGCAAGGATCCGCTGCGTCAGCCGCAGGTGTTCAACGATGTGTTGCAGCAGCGCCTGGCCGGTGATCGCACCCTGATTGGCATGATGCTGGAAAGCCACTTGTTCGAAGGCTGCCAGCCCCTGAGCGAGTCCCTGCGCTACGGGGTTTCGGTGACCGACGGCTGCCTGGGCTGGGACGGCACCGAGCGCTTGCTGCGCGAGGCGGTGGATAAACTCCGCTACCGGTAACGTCTGGACACAGGAAGCGGGCTCAGCCCATGACGCCCGCTTCCTGGACGCCTGTCACCGCAAGCAGCAGGCAGGCTTCACATTCTGGATTGAAGCTGTAGGACGCGCTGTCAGCTACCATCGGACGCATCAAATTCTCCAGACGGACCAAGGCTCAACCCCTTCTAAAACAAGCCTCATACCTCGCTCCTTCCTTTTATAACGTTCTGCTGAAAGCCCCTCCCCACCGGCAACCACGCCTGCTCGATGTGGTTAATCTCGCTCGCCTCAGTCACGGGAGAGCACCACCATGGATGACCCTCGCATCACCACCAAATACCCGATTCTGCTGGTTCATGGCCTGTTCGGGTTCGATCGCATCGCCACCTTTCCGATGTTTTACGGCATCAGCGAAGCGCTGGAGAAAGCGGGATGTCGTGTACACATCCCCACCCTGTCGGGCATCCACGACAACGAGACGCGCGGCGAGCAGTTGCTTGAGCAGATCGAACGTTTTCTCAAGCGCACGGGTTACCTAAAGGTCAATCTCATCGGCCATAGCCAGGGTGCTTTGACCTGTCGGTATGCTGCCGCCGTTCGGCCGGAGTGCGTCGCATCCGTGACGTCCGTCAGCGGCCCGAATCACGGCTCGGAAGTCGCAGACAAGGTGCGGCGCGCGTTCACGCCCGGCCAGGTGCCTGAACGCCAGGCAGCACGAATCGTGGCCGGCTTCGGCTATTTTCTGTCCCTGCTGAGTGGACATCCGGGGTTACCTCAGGATCCGCTTCGTGCGCTTGATGCCTTAACCATCGAAGGCGTTGCGCAATTCAACCGCGCCTACCCCCAAGGCCTGCCACGGGAAAGCGGTGGCGAAGGCGATGAGCGCGTCGACGGTGTGCACTACTACTCATGGAGTGGCTGCATCAAGGACTCTCTGACGAGCGAAGGGCGCAACGCCCTGGACCCGCTGCACCTGGCCTTGCGCAGCTACGCGTTGCTGTTCGAACACGAAACGGCTGAAAACGACGGCCTTGTCGGGCGTAACAGCTCGCACCTGGGCAGGGTCATCCGCTCCGACTACCCAATGGATCACGCCGACACGATCAATCAGACAGCAGGACTGGTGCGCGACGGCATAGACCCGGTCCAGCTGTACGTGGATCACGCCGCCTTGCTCGTAAGCAAGGGTCTATAGCCGATGCCACAGCAATCGCACCGCTGAGGGGGTGAACTGGAACTTTCTCGGGAAAACCCTCCCTTAATCCGGTAGGCTCTTTCCTTTTTTTTCACAGGAGTACCTTCCCATGGCTAAAGCCACTGCCCGTCACATCCTTGTTTCCAGCGAAGAAAAGTGCAACGAACTCAAAGCCCAGATCGAAGGCGGTGCTGATTTCGGCGAAATCGCCAAAGCCAACTCCAGCTGCCCGTCGAGCCGTCAGGGCGGCGACCTGGGTTCCTTTGGCCCAGGCCAGATGGTCAAGGAATTCGACACCGTAGTGTTCAGCGCGCCGATCAACGTGGTGCAAGGCCCGGTGAAAACCCAGTTCGGTTATCACCTGCTGGAAGTGACCAGCCGCCAGGACTGATCCTGCGTAGCGATGTCAGCAACGGCCCGCCCTGAAAAGCGGGCCGTTTCTGTTTAGTGCGCAGGAAACCGGTGCTGTATCGATTCCGGCAGAGAAATTGCTTCGTTTTGGCGCGCCACCCAAATCTGCCGTGGGCAGTGCCCTACAGACCTTGCCGACAACGGCGGCAAGTTAACGACCACAGACATTGTGCGGTTACAAAGATCCCGGTAATCCGGTACCTTGCCACCGGAGGTAACGAACAAGAACAACCGGATAAATCCACAGGGCGGGCGGCAATCGTCGGCTCATGACCTTCAACCCTGATGTTGCGCATCAACGTCAGTCAGGATTCGTGTAATGCGTTTTGTTTTTTCATCGTTGATGGCTGCAACACTCATCCTGGTTACGGGTTTTCAATCCCTGTCCGCTGCTCCGCAACATGCACTGACCGTCTACGGCGAAGCACCGCGCTACCCGGCGGACTTCAAGCATTTCGACTATGTCAATCCGCATGCCCCAAAAGGCGGCAGCATGCGCCGCTCGGCGCAGGAAATCGGTCAGTTCGACCACATCATGCCGTACATCGATAAAGGCACTGGCGTGTCCCAAGTCAACGGCCTGCTCTACTCGCCGCTGGCGTTCAAGTCCCTGGACGAGCCGTACACGGTGTACGGCCTGATCGCCGAGAAAATGGAGCGCGCCCCTGACGGCATGTCGCTGCGGTTCTATCTCAACCCCAAGGCGAAATTTTCCGACGGCACTCCCATCACCGCTGATGACGTGCGCTTCACCTATAACCTGCTGATGACCCAGGGCAGCCTGTCGTATCGCACCGAATTCGGCGACGTTCAGGGCGTTGAAGTCGAATCGCCCACCACCGTGCGCTTTGACTTCAAGAGCAATGAGAGCCGCACCCTGCCGCTGGATCTGGCCTCCTTGCCGGTTTTCCCCGAGCACTACTGGAAAGACAAGGACTTCGCCAACGGCGGCGGTTTCGACGTTCCGCCCGGTAGCGGGCCGTACCGTATCGGCAAGGTCGACCCCGGTCGCAGCATTACCTTCGAACGCGACCCGAACTGGTGGGCCAGAGATCTGCCGGTCAATCGCGGCCTGTACAACTTCGATCATTTCAGCGTCGAGTACTTCGGTGATACCGACGTGGCCCGCCAGGTGCTGCTCGGCGGCGGTTACGACTACAACCGCGAATACTCAGCCACCGGCTACGCCGTTCGCTATGACAGCCCGGCCCTGAGCGAAGGCCGGCTGCAACGGGCCCACCTGGCGCCGGGGGCCGTGCAAAGCTCTCAGGGCTTCGTGTTCAACCTCGACCGGCCGAAATTCCAGGACCGCCGCGTACGCCAGGCGCTGGCCATGCTCTGGGACTTCGAATGGACCAACAAGCAGATGATGCGCAATGTGTATGTGCGTCAGAACAGCTATTTCTCCAACAGTGACTTGGCAGCAACCCAGCTGCCGACTGAGTCAGAGCTGAAGATTCTCGACCCGCTGCGCGGCCAGATCCCGCCTGAAGTCTTCACTACGGTGTTCCAGACGCCCAAGACCGACGGCACCGGCTTCATCCGCGACAAGCAGCTGCAAGCCCTGGCTCTGCTTGAAGAAGCCGGCTGGATGCCCAAGGGTGACAAGCTGGTCAATGCCGCAGGCGAGGCCTTGAGCTTTACCTTCCTCAACGGCCAGAGTGGCTTCGAGAAGATTCTGTTGCCGTACAAACGCAACCTTGCGCAGATTGGCATCGACTTCGAAATCCGCCGGATCGACTCGGCGCAGTACCTGAACCGGGTCATGGCGCGGGATTACGACATGATCGTGACCGGCTACGGCGTGTCGACCTCGCCCGGCATGGAGCTGTACAACAACTTCGGCTCCAAGGTCGCCAAGGACTCCGGATCCAGCAACTACATGGTGTTGCGCGATCCGGCCGTTGATACGCTGATCAACGGGCTGGCCAAGGCCGACAGCAAACCGGCCATGATCGACTACGCCCACGCCTTGGACCGCGTGCTGCAGTGGGGCTTCTACTGGATACCCAACTACTACCCACCAGGCTCCTCCACGGTGTGGTGGAACCGTTTCGGCATTCCCAAGGTGCAGGCCAGCAACAGCGAAGCCATCGATACCTGGTGGGAGTTGAGCCCGCAAGCGTTGACCACCGATCAGTTCGCCCAACAACGGGGCAGCTCCGCCCTTCCCTGGGAGGTCAAGTAATGTTCGGCTATCTGATGCGGCGCCTGCTGCTGATCATCCCGACGTTGTTCGCCATTCTGCTGGTGAACTTCTTCATCGTGCAGGCAGCCCCCGGCGGCCCGGTCGAGCAGGCCATCGCCAAGCTGCAGGGCGTGGCCGGCGGCGCCATCGGCGCTGGCCATACCGAGACCATGAATGCCGGCCAGTCCCGCGCCAGTCGCGGCCTGGACCCCAAGCTGATCAAGGAAATCGAACATCAGTACGGCTTCGACAAGCCGCTGCATGAACGGCTGTGGCTGATGCTGAAAAACTACGCCCGGCTGGACTTCGGCAACAGTTTCTTCCGCGGCGCCAAGGTCACCGACCTGATCCTGCAGAAGATGCCGGTGTCGATCTCATTGGGCCTCTGGGCCACGCTGATTACCTACCTGGTGTCCATCCCGCTGGGTATCCGCAAGGCGGTCAAGCACGGCAGCCATTTCGACATCTGGAGCAGCACCGCGATCATCATCGGCTACGCGATGCCGGCCTTCCTGTTTGCCATGCTGCTGGTGGTGCTGTTTGCCGGTGGCACCTCGCTGAGCTGGTTCCCGGTGCGCGGGCTGGTTTCGGAAAACTTCGATCAGATGACCACCCTGGGCAAGATTGCCGACTATTTCTGGCACCTTGTGCTGCCTGTCGCATCGCTGGTGATTGGCGGTTTTGCGACGCTGACCATTCTCACCAAGAACTCCTTTCTCAACGAAGTGACCCGCCAATACGTGGTGACCGCCAGGGCAAAGGGCCTGAGTGAACGGCGTGTGCTCTACGGGCATGTGTTTCGCAACGCCATGCTGCTGGTGGTTGCCGGGATCCCGCAGGCGTTTATCAGCGTGTTCTTCGCAGGTTCGTTGCTGATCGAGGTGATTTTCTCCCTCGACGGCCTGGGCCGCATGAGTTACGAGGCCGCCGTGTCGCGGGATTACCCGGTGGTGTTCGGCTCGCTGTTCATCTTCACCCTCTTCGGGCTCTTGATAAAACTGGTCGGGGATATCTGCTACACCCTGGTCGACCCGCGAATCGACTTCAGCGCGAGGAATGCCTGATGCGCAGACTTTCTCCCGTGGCGCGCCGTCGCTTCGAACGCTTTCGTAACAACCGCCGGGGCTGGTGGTCGCTGTGGCTGTTCTGCGGCCTGTTCGTCATCAGCCTGTGCGGCGAGCTGATTGCCAACGACAAGCCCTTGGTGCTCAGTTATCAACATGAGTTGTACTTTCCTGCGTTCAAACGCCACACCGAGCAGGAGTTTGGCGGGCAACTGCCCTTCCAGCCGGACTACCGCAGCGACTACGTGCGTCAGCTGATCAGCAAGGGCGACGGCTGGATGCTGTTCCCGCCGATTCCCTTCAGCGACGACACCCCCAACTACGACCTGAACAAACCCGCCCCAAGCCCGCCTTCGACCATCAACTGGCTGGGCACCGACGATCAGGCCCGCGACGTGTTGGCGCGGGTGATTTTCGGTTCGCGCGTGTCGATCCTGTTCGCCCTGGCGCTGACCGTGATCAGTGCGCTGATCGGCATTGCCGCCGGCGCCCTGCAAGGCTACTACGGGGGTTGGGTGGACCTGATCGGCCAGCGCTTGCTGGAGGTCTGGTCGGGGCTGCCGGTGCTTTATCTGCTGATCATTCTGTCGGGCTTCGTCGAGCCGAACTTTTGGTGGCTGTTGGGCATCATGGCGCTGTTCTCCTGGCTGGCGCTGGTGGACGTGGTGCGCGCCGAGTTCCTGCGCGGGCGGAACCTGGAATACGTCAAAGCCGCTCGCGCCCTGGGCCTGGATGACCGCAAGGTGATCATGCGGCACATTCTGCCCAACGCCATGAACGCGACCCTGAGCTACCTGCCGTTCATTCTCACCGGGGCGATTTCGACCCTGACGGCCTTGGATTTCCTCGGCTTCGGCATGCCCGCAGGCAGCGCTTCACTGGGCGAGTTGATCGGTCAGGGCAAGCAAAACCTGCAAGCCCCGTGGCTGGGCTTCACGGCGTTCTTCACACTTGCGCTGATCTTGTCGTTGCTGGTGTTCATTGGCGAGGCGCTGCGTGACGCCTTCGACCCGAGGTCCTGACATGTCTGAAAATCTGATCGAAATCCGCGACTTGTCGGTGGCTTTCAATGGCAATACGGTCGTCAAGCACCTGAGCCTGGACATCCCCGCGGGGGAGTGTCTAGCGCTGGTGGGCGAGTCTGGCTCCGGCAAATCGGTGACGGCGCACTCGATCCTCCAGCTGCTGCCCCAGGCAGGCACGATCAGCACTGGCAGCATCCGCTATCGAGGTCAGGAGTTGCTGGGGGCCGACGTCAAGAAGATGCGGCAGATCCGCGGCAACCAGATCGGCATGATCTTCCAGGAACCCATGACCTCGCTGAACCCCTTGCACACCGTGGCCAAGCAGATCGGCGAAACCTTGCTGCTGCACAAGGGCCTGAGCGGCAAAGCGGCGCAGGCACGCATCATCGAATTGCTGGAACTGGTGGGCATTCAGAACCCCAAGAAGCGCTTGAAAGCCTACCCTCATGAGCTGTCAGGCGGCCAGCGTCAGCGGGTGATGATCGCCATGGCCCTGGCCTGCGAGCCGGAACTGCTGATCGCCGACGAGCCGACCACTGCGCTGGACGTCACGGTTCAGCGCAAGATTCTGTTGTTGCTCAAAGAGTTGCAACAACGTCTTAACATGTCGCTTTTACTCATCAGCCATGACCTCAATCTGGTGCACAGCATCGCTCAGAAGGTCTGTGTGATGCGCGCTGGCGAGATCGTCGAGCAGTCCAACTGCCACACGCTGTTCAAGCACCCGCAACATCCTTACAGCCGGTTGTTGCTGGACGCGGAGCCTGCGGGCGAACCCCTGCCCCGGGACACCCGTGAGAAAGTCCTTGAAGTCGAAAACCTGCGGGTGTGGTTCTCGTTGGGCGGCGGTATCTTCAATCGCCATCATGAATACCTCAAGGCCGTCGACGACATCAGTTTGAGCATCGAGCGGGGCAAGACGCTGGGTATCGTTGGCGAATCCGGCTCCGGAAAGTCGACACTTGGTCAGGCCATCCTGCGCTTGCTGGAATCGCGTGGCAGTATCCGCTTCAAGGGGCACGCGCTGGACAGCCTGAACCAGAAGCAGATGCGTCCATGGCGCAAGCAGATGCAGGTGGTGTTCCAGGACCCCTATGGCAGCCTCAGCCCACGCATGTCGGTGGCGCAGATCATCAGCGAGGGCCTGGAAGTTCACAGTGAGCTGGACAAGGTGTGCTGTGAGGCCGAAGTGGTTCGCGTGCTGGAGGAAGTCGGTATCGACCCGATGAGTCGGCATCGTTACCCCCATGAATTTTCCGGTGGTCAGCGCCAACGCATCGCGATCGCCCGCGCCCTTGTGCTCAAACCTGCCTTGATTTTGCTCGACGAACCCACCTCTGCCCTGGATCGTACGGTGCAGAAACAGGTGGTGGCGCTGTTGCGCCAATTGCAGGAGAAACATGGCCTGACGTACCTGTTCATCAGCCACGATCTGGCGGTGGTGCGGGCACTGGCTCACGACCTGATCGTGGTCAAGGACGGCAAGGTGGTCGAGCGTGGCGCCAGTCACGACGTTTTCGACGCACCGCAACACCCGTACACCAAGGAATTGCTGGCAGCAGCACATCCGGGTTTCAACTGAAATGACGCATAACCAGCAGTCTGTGCGGCCAGATGCCGGGACAGGAACTACGGAACAGTGCATGAAAGACAGTGACAGCCTCAAGGATTACCGACGCGTACGGCGGCTAGCGATCCGTTCGTTGTTTGAAATCATCGAGCAGTCCAGTGAAGGTACTGTGATCGTCGACAAGGAAGCGCGAATCGTCTGGATCAACGAGCGCTACGCCCGGCGTTTTGGTCTGGATGACGCCAGTCGGGCTATTGGCCAGCCCTGCGAAAAGGTGATTCCGGGCAGCCTGCTGCGTCAGGTGGCCAGCAATGGCCAGCCGATCCTTCTGGACATGATGGACACCGCCAAGGACCCGTTGGTGGTCATGCGCCTGCCCATTCACGACGACATGGGCGGCGTGATCGGCGCCATCGGTTTTGCCCTGTTCGATGAACTGCACGCGCTCTCGCCCCTGCTCAAGCGTTACCTGAGCATGCAGCAGGAGCTGGCGTCGACCCGTTCGTTGTTGCGCGCGCGGCAGGCCAAATACAGCTTCGCCCACTTCATCGGCACCAGCGCGGCGAGCCTTGAAGTCAAGCGCCGCGCTCGACGCAGCGCCAGCACCGAATCCCCTGTCCTGCTGCTGGGTGAAACCGGCACCGGCAAGGAGCTGCTCGCCCACGCCATCCACAACACCTCGCCCAGGGCCCACAAGCCATTCGTCAGCATCAACAGCGCGGCCATTCCGGAAACGCTGCTGGAGGCCGAATTCTTCGGCACCGCGCCCGGCGCCTTCACGGGTGCTGACCGTCGCGGTCGCCAAGGCAAGCTGTACCTGGCCGAAGGCGGCACGCTGTTTCTCGATGAAATCGGCGACATGCCCCTGCCCCTGCAAAGCAAGTTGCTGCGTGTGTTGCAGGAAAAAGAGTACGAGCCTGTGGGCTCCAACGATATGATCAAGAGCGATGTGCGCCTGATCGCAGCGACTTCCACTGACCTTGAAGCGGCGATCAAACGTGGCGACTTCCGCGCCGACCTGTATTACCGCCTGAGCGTGCTGCCCATTGAGGTGCCGCCATTGCGTGAACGTCTGGACGATCTCCCGGCACTCAGCGAAGCGATTCTCGAAGAGTTGCGTAGCCAGCACGAGCTTGAGCCAGACGCCATGGCCATGCTCGAACAGCACACCTGGCCGGGCAATATCCGTGAATTGCGCAACGTGCTGGAACGGGCGGCCTTGCTCAGCGACGACTTGCACCTGAACGCCAATGACATGCGCACCGCCATCGGTACGCTGGTGCCTCGCGAAGGTGCTGCGGTTGTGAAGCCGCCAGTCAATGACTCGCTGGAGACCTACAGCGAGGCGCGAGAGCGGTTTGACCGGGCGTTGATTCAGGCCAGCCTCGCGAAATGTCGCGGCAATGTGGTGCTGGCGGCACGTCAGTTGGGGCTGGGGCGATCGACGCTGTATAAAAAAATGGCAGCGCTAGGAATTGCCGAGTCTCATTAACGAGACGGGTTGTCTCTCTTTCTGGACGAAACCTAATTTTCTTTTCCGGCCTCGTTTACAAGCGGTTGCGTCTGTAAAATCGCTGCCATCGACGAGTCCGCCGTCATAAAGGGCCTCAGATGTCTCTAAATCGAGACGATTCCGAGTACCGGCCATCACCAAAAACAAATTAACCCATAGAAATCAATCGGTTAGCGAACTGGCATAAAACTGGCTATACCTCCTGTCTAGCGGCTCGACCGCATTCATAACAAAAACAACAGGAGACACTCGATGAGTGTGATCATCGCCTTGGCAGCCCTCGCGCTGTTGATGCTGGCTGCATACCGTGGTTACAGCGTTATCCTCTTTGCCCCCATTGCCGCGCTGGGCGCGGTGTTGCTGACCGATCCGTCCGCCGTGGCCCCAGCCTTTACCGGCGTGTTCATGGACAAGATGGTCGGCTTCGTCAAACTCTACTTCCCGGTTTTCCTGCTTGGCGCGGTGTTCGGCAAGCTGATCGAGCTGTCCGGTTTCTCGCGCTCCATCGTCGCTGCGGCCATCAAGCTGCTGGGCACCCGCCAGGCAATGCTGGTGATCGTACTGGTCTGCGCCCTGCTGACCTACGGCGGTGTATCGCTGTTCGTGGTGGTGTTCGCGGTCTACCCGTTCGCGGCGGAGATGTTCCGCCAGAGCAACATCCCCAAACGGCTGATCCCGGCCACCATCGCCCTGGGTGCGTTCTCCTTCACCATGGACGCCCTGCCTGGCACGCCGCAGATCCAGAACATCATCCCCTCGACGTTTTTCAACACCACCGCCTGGGCCGCGCCCTGGCTGGGCCTGATCGGCACGGCGTTCGTGTTCTGCGCCGGCATGCTGTTTCTGCAGCGCCAGCGCAACAAGGCGCAACGGGCCGGAGAAGGCTATGGCACCCAGCTGCGCAACGAACCGGAAACCCCTGAAAACATTAGCCTGCCCAACCCGTGGATCGCCTTGGCGCCGCTGTTGCTGGTCGGCGTGATGAACCTGCTGTTCACCCAGTGGATTCCGCAATGGTACGGCAAGACCCACAGCCTGGCCCTGCCTGGCATGGCGGCCCCGGTGCAGACCGACATCGCCAAGATCACTGCCATCTGGGCAGTGGAAGCGGCCTTGCTGGTAGGGATTATCTTCGTGCTGGTGTTTGCCTTTCGCACCGTCAAATCCAAGCTCGCCGAAGGCAGCAAGGGCGCGGTCAGTGGCGCATTACTGGCGGCCATGAACACGGCTTCGGAATATGGTTTTGGCGCGGTCATCGCCTCGCTGCCCGGCTTTCTGGTGCTGGCCGACTGGCTCAAATCGATCCCTAACCCGCTGGTCAACGAAGCCATCACCGTGACCTTGCTGGCCGGGATCACCGGCTCCGCGTCGGGGGGCATGAGCATTGCGCTGGCGGCGATGTCCGACAGCTTCATCTCCGCCGCTCACGCCGCCAACATTCCACTGGAAGTGCTGCACCGGGTCGCGGCCATGGCCAGCGGCGGCATGGACACCCTGCCCCACAACGGCGCCGTCATCACCCTGCTCGCGGTCACCGGCCTGACCCACCGCGAGGCCTACAAAGACATCTTCGGTATCACCCTCATCAAGACCCTGGCGGTCTTCGTGGTGATCGCTACTTTTTATGCAACCGGCATCGTATGAGGAATTGAACATGAGCCTGCAAGGCAAAACCGCACTGGTCACCGGCTCCACCAGCGGCATCGGTCTGGGCATAGCCCTGACCCTGGCCAAGGCAGGCGCCAATCTGGTGTTGAACGGCTTTGGCGACGCGTCGGCGGTGATCGCAGAGGTCAAGCAGTACGGCGGCAAGGTCGGTCATCACCCGGCGGACGTCAGTGACGTGGCGCAGATCGCCGACATGATCGCCTACGCCGAGCGCGAGTTCGGTGGCGTCGACATTCTGGTCAACAACGCCGGCATTCAGCATGTGGATGCGGTGGAAGACTTTCCGGTCGAAAGCTGGGACAAGATCATCGCCATCAACCTGTCCTCGGTGTTCCATAGCACCCGCCTGTGCCTGCCGGCCATGCGCGCCAAGGGCTGGGGGCGGATCGTCAACATCGCTTCGGTACACGGTCTGGTGGGCTCGACCGGCAAGGCAGCTTACGTCGCGGCCAAACACGGGGTGATCGGGCTGACCAAAGTGGTGGGCCTGGAAACGGCAACCAGCAACGTCACCTGCAACGCCATTTGCCCGGGCTGGGTGTTGACTCCGCTGGTGCAGAAGCAGATTGATGACCGCGGCGCTGAAACCGGTGATCTGGAGCAGGCCAAGCATGACTTGCTGGCGGAAAAGCAGCCCTCACTGGAATTCGTGACGCCGTCGCAACTGGGTGAGCTGGCGTTGTTCCTGTGCAGTGAAGCCGGGGCACAGGTGCGCGGCGCGGCGTGGAATATTGATGGGGGGTGGTTGGCGCGTTAACCACGGGCCAACGGGTCACCCTGTGAGAGCGAATTCATTCGCGAACAATAGGTCGGGCGACACGGATGCACCGACTGTGAAGGCCTCTCGCGAATGAATTCGCTCCCACAGGTTCAACGTCTCCTAAAATGCCAAAGGGGGACTTCAGCTCCCCGGCTCGTCCCGCTCATCCACCAACCCCCAATCCTTGACATCCACCTGCGCCGCAGGCTGGGGCGCCGGGGGTGGCGTGGTGTGGGTGGTCACGCCGTTTTCGGCGTGCAACTTCAGGCGCAGGCGCACGTTGTTGGCGGAGTCGGCGTTTTTCAGCGCTTCATCCTCGGTAATCGCGCCCTCAACGGCCAGGTCATACAGCGCGTTGTCGAACGTCTGCATACCCAGGTTGGTGGATTTCTCCATGATGCCCTTGAGTTCAGTCAGCTCGTTGCGATGAATCAGGTCGCGAATGGTGGGCGTGCCCAGCATCACCTCTACGGCCGCGCGGCGCTTGCCGTCACGGGTCTTCACCAGTCGCTGGGACACGAACGCCTTGAGGTTATTGCCCAGGTCGTGCAGCAGCTGCGGGCGACGCTCTTCGGGGAAGAAGTTGATGATGCGATCCAGCGCCTGGTTGGCGTTGTTGGCGTGCAGGGTCGAGATCGCCAGGTGCCCGGTGTCGGCAAAGGCCAAGGCATGTTCCATGGTTTCGCGGTCGCGAATTTCGCCGATCAGAATCACGTCCGGCGCCTGACGCAGGGTGTTTTTCAGCGCGGCATGGAAACTGCGCGTATCGACCCCCACTTCGCGCTGGTTGATGATCGATTTCTTGTGCCGATGAATGAACTCCACCGGGTCTTCGATGGTGATGATGTGCCCGCTGGCGTGGCGATTGCGGTGATCGATCAGGGCGGCGAGCGAGGTCGATTTACCCGACCCGGTGGCGCCGACGAACAGCACCAGGCCGTGTTTTTCCATGACCACATCGAGCAGCACCGGCGGCAGGTGCAGGTCTTCGAACTTGGGGATGTCGAGCTTGATGTTACGCGCGACGATGGACACTTCGTTACGCTGCTTGAAGATGTTGATCCGGAAACGTCCGACGCCCGACAAGGAAAACGCCAGGTTCATTTCCAGCTCGCGCTCGAAGTCCAGACGCTGCTCGGCGTCCATGATGCCATCGGCGATCAGCGCCACATCGCCAGGCTTCAGGGCTTCTGTGCTGAGGGGCTTGAGCACGCCGTTGAACTTGGCGCAGGGGGGGGCGCCGGTGGAGAGGTAGAGATCCGACCCGTCTTGGGTGGCAAGAACCTTCAACAACGCCGGGAAATCCATAATTCACACCGCACATAAAGGTTTTAAGAAGACTGCAGGTCGACATTAGCTGCGACCATCGACCCGTACCAACGTTCGCTCGAGGTTCGCGCAACGCTCGTCCGACTCAGGTGAAGGAAATTACCTGAAATCGTGCGACAAAGGCATAATGCGCGGCTTTTTCATCAAGGGGTTCATTCAGCATGAAGGCTCAAGCCCGCCACATTCTGGTCAAGACGGCCGAAGAAGCCGAGCAGCTCAAGCAGCGCATCGCCAAAGGTGAAGCCTTCGACGTGCTGGCGAAAAAATATTCCACCTGCCCGTCCGGCAAGCGCGGCGGCGACCTGGGCGAGGTACGCCCGGGTCAGATGGTCGGGTCCATCGATCAGATCATCTTCAAAAAGCCACTGCGTACTGTGCACGGGCCCGTGAAAAGCAAGTTCGGTTATCACCTGGTGCAAGTGTTTTACCGGGATTGACTTGTCAGGCGGGCATCGCGCTACGGGGGATCAACGCGCCGGCGTGCTGAATCACCAGACTCGCCAACCCATGCCCCGCTTCGGCCGCTTCCTGCGGGCTACCGCCGCGCAACCGTTTGGCCAGGTACGCGGCGCTGAACGAATCCCCTGCTGCCGTGGTGTCGATGACCTTCTGTACCGGATGTGCAGGCACGTCGTAGCGACGATTGTCGGCGCACACCAGACAGCTTTGCGCGCCGCGCTTGATCACCACTTCCGCCAGGCCCATGTCGCGATACGCCGACATGATCTGCTCGCTGTCGGTGTAACCGAACAGCGCCTGCTCGTCTTCTTCCGTCAGCAGCGCAACGTCCACTTCATGCATGACCGTGCGATAGGCCTGCCGGGCCTGGTCGACACTGCGCCACAGCCGTGGCCGGTAATTGTTGTCAAACACCACCCGCGCGCCGCGATCCCGGGCATCGCCCAGGGTCGACAGCAGCCGCGCACGCCCCACCTCCCCCAGCACCGCCAGGGTGATGCCGCTGAAATACAGCACATCGTACTCAGGCAGCGCCGCCAGGATCGGGTCGGCGCCCGGCGTGGTGAAGCATTCACGCACGGCCGCCTCGTTGCGCCAGTACAAAAAGCGTCGCTCGCCGTTGGCGTCGGTCTGGATGCAATAGAGGCCCGGCAAGCGCCCTGGCAGACGCTGTACGCGACTCAGGCCGATGCCTTCCTCGGTCCAGATCGCACACATCGCGTCGCTGAAGCTGTCATCGCCCAACGCCGTGACGTAATCCACCTGCGCCGCTGAACCCAGCAGGCGCGACAGGTAAACCGCCGTGTTCAGCGTGTCGCCGCCGAAGCTCTGCTTGAGTGTGCCGTTGGCGTGCTGCTGCAGTTCGATCATGCATTCGCCGATCAGGGCAACGCGGGGATGACTGTGGCTGACCAGTTCGCTCATCACAGGCTCCCGTCAGAAGTAGGTTGCAAAGGTTTCGATCACGCCCAGATCGTCGCCGACCAGGCAGCCCGTGCGCCATTTGTCGAAGGTCAGGCAAGGATGCGAGGTGCCGAAGGAGATGATGTCGCCGATCTTCAGCTCCACACCCGGCGCGACGGTCATGAACGCGTGCTGGTCCATCACGGCAGTGACCTTGCAGTCGCTGACGTCATCGCCTTGCGCGGGAACAACGCCCGGCTTGTACCGTTTGATCGGGTTCGGCATACCGGCGTCGAAGGCCACGTCGCGCTTGCCCAGTGCGATCACGGCAAAGCCCGGCTCCGGCATCGATTGCACGTGGGCCCAGACTTCCAGGGCCGGTTGCAGGCCTTCGCTCAGGTCATGACGGCGGTCCAGCACGCAGCATTGGGCTTCTTTATAGATGCCGTGGTCGTGCACCACATAGCTGCCAGGGCGCAACACCGCGAGGAAGCGGTCGCGGACCTGCTGTTTGTCGAACTCTTCGGCGATCAGGTCGTACCAGGCCGAACCCGATGCCGTGACGATCGGACGATCCAGCGCAAACGCGCCCTTGTCTTGCAGGGCCACGGCCAGGCTGACCAGGGATGATGCGAACGCACGGATACCGGCGATGGCCTTATCGCCATGAATCACGCCTTCGTAGCCTTCGATGCCGGTCAGCCTGAGCGCCGGTTGCGCAGCGATGGCGTCGGCCAGGGCCATGACTTCTGCCTCGCTGCGGCAACCACAGCGCCCGCCGACCACGCCGTATTCGATCATCACGTTGAGTTGCACACCCTTGCTTGCGAAGAACTCGCCCAAGGCTTTGACGTTGTCCGGGTGATCGACCATGCAGTGGAAGTCGAACATCGAGTCACTGAGCATGTCAGCGATGATCGCCATGTTCGGCGTGCCGACCAGTTGGTTGGCCATCAGCACGCGACGCACGCCGTGGGCGTAGGCTGCGCGAGTCTGGGTGGCGGTGGCCAGGGTCATGCCCCAGGCGCCGTGCTGCAGCTGACGCTGGAACAGCGCCGGGACCATGCTGGTCTTGCCGTGGGGCGCCAGTTCGGCGCCGCTGTCCGTGACGAATTTCTGCATCCAGCGCAGGTTGTGTTCCAGCGCTTTGTCGTGGATGACCAGCGCAGGCAGGCTGACATCGCGAACCAGTTGGTCGCCCGGGTGGGCGGCGCCTTTCTCGACGACGGCGTCCTTGTTTACGGTGGCAGTGGTCATGTCTGTTCTCCGGAATGCTTGTTCGTGTGCAAATGACGGCTGACGAACCGTCAATCGTTGACCCGGCGCGCCAGGCCGTTCGCGCTGTCGATCAGCACGCGCCGGTAATGTTCGTAATGGGTCTTGGCGTCGGCCCGAGGCGCGACGATGCACAGGGTGGCAATGCAAATGCCCTGTTTGTCCTTGACCGGTGCAGCGAAACAATGGGTAAAGGTGTCGGCGATGCTGTTGAAGGAAAAGAAGCCTTCGGCATGGGCCGTGCGGATTTCACTGAGGAAGGTTTCCAGCGGCAGGCGTTGGCCGTCCGGCAGGATGAAGTCCTCGGGGTCAATCAAGTCGACAATCGCCTGATCGCTCAAATGACCCAGCAGCAGACGGCCGGAAGCGGTCCACGGGATGGGTGCGTCTTCGCCGATGTCCGAGGAAATCCGGAAGTGCCGGGCGCCCTCTTTCATCAGCGCGACGGTGTATTTGCGACCGTTGAGCAGGCACATCTGCGCGGTTTCGCGGGTCTGCTCGACGATCTCACCCAGGCTCACTTCGGCTTCACGAGTGAAGTCGAAATGGCGCAAATGCGCTTGCCCGAGAAAATACAGCTGACGCCCCAGATAGACGTGGCCTTCCTTGCCCACGCTTTCCAGAATGCGCCGCTCAAGCAAAGACGCGACCAGCTCATAGACCGTCGATTTCGGGCTGCCGATACCGCTGGCGATTTCGTTCGGGCGCAGGGGCGTGCCCGTTTCCTTCAGGAAATCGAGAATATCGAACGCCCGGTCCAAACCACGGGCCCGGCGCTTGATGGTGTCTTCGGTCATGGTCGTGCTTTCCATTGAGCTGGGGGTCTCTTTAAAGAAGGCAGGCAGTTTACAGCGAGTGACGGTTGAGCGGTTGTACACCGCCCACACGCCTGCCCCGGACCTGTGGGAGCGAATTCATTCGCGAGAGGCCGGGACAGGCGATACATATCTATCGTCTGTCAAATCCCTTCGCGAATGAATTCGCTCCCACAGAATCGGTCACCGGTTCGATAGAAACCGGTGCTCTGTCTCAGGCCTTCTTCTTGTACGCAATGCAGTCGATCTCGACCTTGCAGTCGACCATCATGTTCGCCTGCACGCAGGCGCGGGCCGGGGCGTGTTCGGGTTTGAAGTACTCGCCGAACACCTTGTTGAAGCTCCAGAAATCCCGTGGGTCTTCCAGCCACACGCCGACGCGCACCACGTCTTCCAGGCCGTAACCGGCCTCTTCGAGAATCGCCACCAGGTTCTGCATGGTCTTGTGGGTCTGCTCGACGATACCGCCAACAATGATTTCGCCATTCTCGGCGGGCACCTGGCCAGACACGTGCAGCCAGCCATCGGCCTCTACCGCGCGCGCGAAAGGACGTGGCTGGCCGCCACCTGCGGTGCTGCCTGCGCCGTAACGAGTAATGCTCATGAAATATCTCCTTTGATTGAGCGTTTAAAAACGAATGTTCTTGAGGAATTCTGCGAGGCGCGCCGACTTCGGCTGCTCGAACAGGGTTTTGGGTGGGCCTTGCTCCTCGATGCGGCCCTGGTTCATGAAGACGATCTGGTCGGACACTTCGTAGGCGAAGCGCATCTCGTGGGTCACCAGCAGCATGGTCATGCCCTCTTCGGCCAGGCCCTTGATCACGCTGAGCACCTCGCCGACCAACTCTGGGTCAAGCGCCGAGGTCACTTCGTCGAACAGCATCAGGCTGGGGTTCATGGCAATGGCGCGAGCGATGGCCACACGCTGCTGCTGACCGCCGGACAATTGCCCCGGATAGTGATTGCGACGCTCCAGCAACCCCACGCGCTCCAGCCATTTTTCAGCCAGGGCAACGGCCTGATCCTTGGGCAGCTTTTTCACTTTCAGAAGGCCCAGGGTGACGTTCTGCAAGGCAGTCAGGTGCGGGAACAGGTTGAACTGCTGGAACGCCATGCCGGTCATGGCGCGGTGCTGGGCGATGACTTTTTCGGGATGGCGCACGCGCTTGCCGTTCACATCGCTGTAGCCGATGTCCTGACCTTCGAGGCGAATGTGGCCGCCCTGGAACTCTTCCAGCAGGTTGACGCAGCGCAGCAGCGTGGTCTTGCCCGAGCCACTGGAGCCGATCAGGGTGACCACGTTGCCCTTGTTCATTTTCAGGTCCACGCCCTTGAGCACTTCGACGGGGCCATAGGATTTGTGCAGCCCTTCGATGCTCAACAGAGCCTGTGCGGCGGTCGCGCTTTGAGTCTGAGTCATGGCAGTGCCACCCGTTTTTCGATTTGCCGCCCGAGAAGCTCGATGGCGTAGTTGATGACAAAGAAGAGAAAGCCGGCGAACAGGTAAAACTCAAGGGTCATGAAGTTGCGCGCGATCACCTGTTGCGTGCTGAGCAAGAGCTCCGCTACGCCGATCACCGAGAGCAGGGTCGAGGCCTTGACGATTTCGGTGGACGAGTTGACCCAGGTCGGCAGGATCTGGCGCAAGGCCTGAGGCAGCAGCACGTAGCTCAGCGACTGGCTGAATGTCAGGCCAATGGCCTTGCCGGCTTCCAGTTGCCCGCGAGGAATCGCCTGCAATGCGCCGCGCACGATTTCGGCGACGTGGGAGCCGCAGAACAACGTCAGCCCCAGCGCACCGGCGTTGAAGGCCGAGATCTGCCAGCCCAGCGCCGGAGCCATGTAGAAGCAGGCCAGCACCAGCACAAACACTGGCGTGCCGCGAATCAGGTCGACGTAGGCGCGAAACGGCAGGCGCGCCCACCATTTGCCATAGGTCAGGATCAGACCGGCAAACACGCCGATCACGGTGCCGCAGATGATCGCCAGGCCCGCGCACTGCACGCTGGTCAGAAAGCCGTTCCACAGGGCTTCGCGGGCGATCCACAATTCATGCAGCCAGGTCGGTTGTTCGTACATGTCGGCCTCCTAGCGGCGAATCGCCAAGCGCTGTTCGAGGTAGCGCAAGAGCATGGCGATGAGGTAACAGGCCGCGACATACAACGCCGTCGTCACCAGCCAGGTTTCGATGACCCGGTAGCTCTCGACGTTGATCTTGCGCGCGTAATAGGTCAGTTCCGGCACGGCGATGGCGGCTGCCAGCGAGGTGTCCTTGAACAGCGAAATGAAGTTGTTCGACAGCGCCGGCAGCACATTGCGCAGCATCACCGGGACGATGATGTAGGCGCGCACCTGCCACTCGCTTAGGCCGATCGCCAGCCCCGCTTCACGCTGCCCCTTGTGAATGCTCAACAGGCCCGCGCGGAACACTTCGGTCAGGTACGCCCCGGCGTACAGCGACAGGGTAATGATGAACGAAGGGATCTTGTCCAGACGAATCCCCAGGCTCGGCAGCGCGAAGTAGATCAGCAGGATCAACACCAGAATCGGCGTATTACGGATCACCGTGACGTACACCGACGACACCACCCGCAGCGCGCGGTATCTGGACAGCATCGCAAACGCCGCCATCAGGCCGATCACGCAGCCAATGGCGATGGAGATCAGGGCCAGCTCAAGGCCCAGACCCAGTCCCGCCAGCAGACTGGGGAAATCCCGCCAGACTGCTGCAAAGTTCAACTGATAATTCATGGTCAGGAGTACCTGGGACGGGAAGACGCCACGGTCTTCCCTGCCCCGTCAGTTGCAGGTCACGTTACTTGTACTCAACCGGGAAGCCGATCGCCGGGCTTGGCAGTTCGACGCCGAACCATTTTTTGAAGGATTCTGCGTAAGCCGGGAATTCCACGCCGGTCATGGCTTCATGCAGGGCGGTGTTGACGAAGTTCAGCCAGTCCTGATCGCCACGTTTCACGGCACAGGCGTAGGTCTGCGGGCTCCAGGCGAAGGCTGGCGAGCGATAGCGACCCGGGTTCTGCACCATCAGGTATTTGACCGAGGACTGATCGGTGGCAGCGGTGTCGGCACGGCCGGAGTTGATGGCCTGGTACATCAGGTCGACGCTGTCGTACTGATCGACCTTGGCCTTGGGCAGCGCCTGATGCACGAGTTCTTCGGCGTAGACGTTCTGCAGCACGGCAACGGTAACGCCATCACCCGCGGCTTTAAGGTCGTCGATTTCCTTGTACTTGCTGTTGGCTGGCAACAGCAGCGCCACGCCTTCGCGGTAGTACGGCAGGGTGAACGCCACCTGTTGCGCGCGACTGGCGGTGACGGTGATGAACTGGCAGCTCATGTCCACTTTGTCGGTGAGCAGGTTGGGGATCCGCGCATCGGATGACTGCACCACGAACTCGACCTTGCTCGGGTCATTGAACAGACCCTTGGCGACGATACGCGCGATGTCGATATCAAAACCCTGCAATTTGCCGTCTGCGCCCTGGAAGTGCCATGGGGCGTTGGTGCTGCCGGTGCCGACCACCAGATGGCCGCGCTGCAGCACGCTGTCGAGCTTGCTGTCCGCCGCTTGAGCGGTTGAAGCCAGCGTCGCTGTGGCTGCCAGAACGAACGCACAAGCTTTCAAAAAAGAAGGTCCGCGATGCATGTGATGAACTCCGCCGAGAAAGTGTTAATTCCGCTATACCGGAATTGAGTATGTAACAACGGAATGAACAGCAGAAAGTGTGCCACAGAACGCCCATGAAAAAACAGCGAATGAAAATCTCGCTATATCAACGGGCTAGGAAAAAAGAATGGCGCTTGCGCAGGAAATCCGGGGGATCGTGCCCCGCTACCGTTGAACACAGGTCTGTGTACCGAGGCCCCACGGTTGTGCGCGATGCGCCACAACTGGGCGATAGGCCAGACAAGGTGACCGTTCGTCATGCTGAGGGCACATTGGCATCGCCTTGGTTGCCTAACATCACACAACAAAACCTGTATGAAGGGAGGCACACCATGCGCATTCACACGCTGTCCCGCTTGCTGTTCACCGGTCTTTTAATGGCTGGCGCGGCGATGCCACTGGCAAGCAACGTGGCCTTCGCTGCCTCGGAGCTGGAAGGATCTGCCCTGCCCCCCGGCATCAACCCGACCTCCCCGGCGGGCGGCAACGGCGGCGATGCCCAAGGCTATGACAAAAAACCTGTCGCGCCCCCTGCTCCCGGGACTGACAAGGCCAGGACACAAAACAAGGCCTCGCAACCTGCCCCCGCAACCCGACAGACCACGCCCCCGACGTCCGAGCGTAAGCACCCCGCGCCGCGCACGAAGAGCACCGTCAAAAAACCGCAACCGTAATGTCGCCTGCGCAGCCTTCGCCTTAGCTAAGCTGCGGCTACCAGGGAAGATTGACCCTTGCCGAGGACACGGTTCAGGGAACATTGGCACCGTTAGTGCTTCCAAGCCTTATGTGAAGCTTTTGTGACAACCGAGTGACGGTTCGCCCATCTTGCGCATCTCACCGGTTGTACGGTGGAGGAACATCCAATGAAAGAACGAGCGACAGTCATTTGCCGACGGGACAACCACATCCTGTACGTGCGCAAGGCCAAATCCCGCTGGACCCTGCCGGGCGGCAAGGTCGAGGCCAACGAGTCACCCGCTCAGGCCGCTGCACGTGAATTGCGCGAAGAAACCGGACTGATTCTTGAAGAGCTCGACTTCATTACTCGTTTCGAGGGCGGGGAGGTGCTGCACCACGTCTTCGAGGTGTCGGTCACGCTCATGGTTACCCCCGCGCCGAAAAACGAAATCGCCGCTTGCAAGTGGTTCACCGTCAAGGACCTGAACGACTTGAAGGTCAACCCATCCGCCAAATCCATCGTTAAAGCCTTCCTGAACGACACCACTCGCTGATTCGGGCGCTTGCGTTTATTACCGGCGAAGATCGCCTTTTGACATTTCACGCAGTGTCGTCAAAGCAATCAGCGCCAGTACTGCCGCACCGCCCATCGCCGTGTAACGCATCGCCCCCCTTGAGCAGGCAAGGCAGCTCGTCAAAGGGTGAAAACAGATCCAGCGGCGTGCGCCCCACCAGATTCCAGCCGCCTGGCAGGTCCGCCGGATAAATCACACTCTGGCCGTTGGCGATGTCGACACTGCCCTTTTTCACAAGCTTGCGCGGCACCGAGCGGCGCGGCAGCTGCAACGCCTCGGGATGCATGCCGATATACGGATGGCCCGGGGCGAAACCCACCATCAGCACGTCCAGCCATTGGGCTGTGTGGACCTCGATGACCTCGGCGACCGACAGCGAACAGGCCTGTGCGACCCGCTCAAGGTCCGGCGCATAGTCAGGCTCGTAACAGACGGGAATCTCGATGCGATCGGCCGATGAAGCCTCAGTGCCAGTGGACTGGCGAAGCGCTTCGCTCAACCGTTCACACACTGCATCGTAGGGAGATATGTCGGGGGACAGCGACGCAAACGTCAGCGGCGAATAATGCACGCCTACTCCTTATGCAGCAGGCAGGTGATCAGCCAGGCATGCACACGACCGGACGCCGCCGCATTTGAGGCGGTATCCACAGATCATCAGGGCGCTGCAAGGCTAAACGGCTAAGGGCGCCGTCGCTCTGACGGCGACGGTCGCGATGACTCGGAAACGCTTATCACTTGGCGAACAGCTGGCTCATGTCCTTGAACGCCTTGAATTCCAGCGCGTTGCCGCACGGGTCGAACAGGAACATGGTCGCCTGCTCGCCCACCTGGCCCTTGAAGCGCACATAGGGTTCGATGACGAATTGGGTTTCACGGGCACGCAGGCGATCAGCCAGGGCTTCCCACTCTTCCCAGTGCAGGATGATGCCGAAGTGCGGGACCGGCACATCGTGGCCGTCGACCAGATTGGAGTGCACCGATTCCTGGGACGCGGTTTTCGGGTGCTCGTGGATCACCAACTGATGGCCGTAGAAATCGAAGTCCACCCATTGATTGCTCGAACGCCCTTCGGCAAGGCCGAAAACGTCGCCGTAGAAGTGACGCGCGGCGGCCAGGTCAAAAACAGGGATAGCGAGATGGAAAGGAGAAAGGCTCACGGGGTTTATTCCTGCAGTTTGTTATGCGTGAGCTGATTCTCGACCGAGAAGACGCCGGGTTAAAAGCGGATATTTTGACACCTGAGCAACAATATTTTTGATGAGTCAGCCGTTTTTATGCGCCTTTGCCCCAAATCCAGTCATGACGCCCAAAAGCCGTGCGTCGCCTATCGCGCAGCCCTATGCCTCCACCTTCAGGAAGAGGTTCTGGCCTCCCGGCTCTGGGCGCTGCGCCTGGCCATGGCGTCCATCACGCAGGTGCGAAAAAGGTTGAACAGCGGCGCATGGCGCTGCTGATAACGGGTCAGCAACACGATCTCACGATGGAACGTCAGGTCATGAAGCGGGATGACCCGCACGTCCGAGGCGTTCTCCAGCCACAAGCCTGCCAGCGGCACCAATGCCACCCCCAGACCGCTGCGCACCATCTTCACGATGGCGTCGAGCTCATCGAGCTCCAGCGCCTGACGCACCTGCAGCTTGTGCTCGCGCAGGAACTGCGTCACCGAGCGGCCACCGAACGAGTTTCGGTCGTAGCGAATGAAAGGATGGTCGCGCAGCAGCTGGAGCGGTTCGGCGCCGCGCACGTTCTTTGGCGTGATCAGCACGAACGGTTCGCGGGCGATGACTTCGGCGCGCAGGTCCTTGGGCAGGGCGAACGGCGGGTTGATCATGATCGCCAAGTCCAGATCCCCGGAATCCACCAGGCTCAACAGATTGAGCGACACCCCCGGAATGAGGCTGACCTCGATAAACGGCGCCTTGGCCTTCAGTGCAACCAGCACTTGGGGAAGAATGCCGGTCTGCACGGTGCCAATGGCGCCGATGCGCAAGGCGCCGTGAAAGTCGTTGCCGGTGTCCGGCGCGCCCATGCGCGAGAAGATCTGCAGGATCTCCTCAGCCAGCGGAACCGCCCGCTGCCCCGCCGAATTGAGCGTCGCCGCCCGACCTGAACGATCAAAAAGCCTCACCCCGAGGCTGTCCTCCAGGTTGCGGATCTGCGCACTCACCGCCGACTGGGTCAACCCCACTTCCTGCCCCGCCGCCGCGAAGGTGCCGCGTCGGGCCACGCAGATGAAGGTCTTGAGTTCTCTGATCACGCTGGGTCCTCGGTCGTCGATGGCCAGGGGAAAACAGCGAGTTTATCGTGAAGCGCGAGGGCGCGACGTGGCGATGTGCATAACGGTGAGGCTAGTGACAGCGCACAAGCCACTGACTGCTCAGCCTGGGAGTGCGCAAAACCAGCTCAGGCTTTGTCATGAACCCGAATACTGTGCTTGACCACTCCCCAGATTACCAAGTCATCACTTTCCAATACGGGACGCGGCGCGAATTCCGGGTTTTCAGACTTCAAAATCACATCTGGCCCCTGCATGTGCAACCGTTTGCAAACCGGTTCGGCGTTAAGTAGCGCTACCACAATATCCCCGTGTTCGGCATAGCGGCTGCGGTCAACAACGACCAGATCGCCATCCATAATGTCCACACCTCGCATGCTGTCATCTTCGACTTTGACCAACTGTAAATCAGGCTCCTGGATGTCGAGCAGTTCCCCAAGAGAGGTGCTTTTATCCGCGTCACCGCCAGCGGACAGCGAAGAGACAGCAGAAAGGGAGGAATAAAAAGGCAGCTTCAGGCCTTCAGCCATTAGAGAACCAAGAATAGTAACGCTCATGGGAATCACCTTGCGCAGATAGCTGTACGGATATACAGTTAACGTCGAGAACCGCACGAGGTCAACGTCGGATGTAAAAATTGCGACGAATCATCTTTCAGCCACATTCGCTGGACAGCTCTGGGCTCTGGCGTGAGGTATGACGTTGGCCACCGTACAACTGCCGTCATACTTATGCGACAATATGTGAAATGTCTGGAATAAATCCCTCCTTTATTGCCCAGCAGCTCGGACACCCATGTCCCGATGCTGCTCTTGACTCATGCGCGCTGGCTCAGCTCGATGGGCCACCAAGGCAAGACGGAACACAACTGAACAATGCCTCGGAATTGGTCCAACGCCAAGCCCAGCGCCCTGTAACTCCTTGATAGGTAAAGCAATTGATTTCCACAGCTAACATCACGATGCAGTTCGGCCCAAAACCGCTGTTCGAGAACGTTTCGGTCAAATTCAACAACGGCAACCGCTACGGCCTGATCGGTGCCAACGGCTGTGGCAAGTCGACGTTCATGAAGATTCTGGGCGGTGATCTGGAGCCGTCGGGTGGTCAGGTCATGCTTGAGCCGAATGTGCGTCTGGGTAAATTGCGTCAGGATCAGTTCGCCTACGAGCAGTTCACCGTGATCGACACCGTGATCATGGGCCATGAGGAGCTGTGGAAGGTCAAGGCCGAGCGCGATCGCATCTACTCGCTGCCGGAAATGACCGAAGAAGACGGCATGGCCGTGGCCGAGCTGGAAACCGAGTTCGCCGAAATGGACGGCTACACCGCCGAATCCCGCGCCGGTGAGCTGCTGCTGGGTCTGGGCATTCCGCTGGAACAGCATTTCGGGCCGATGTCCGAAGTCGCACCGGGCTGGAAACTGCGGGTGTTGCTGGCGCAGTCGCTGTTCTCGGATCCAGAAGTGTTGCTGCTCGACGAGCCGACCAACCACTTGGACATCAACACCATTCGTTGGCTGGAATCGATTCTCACGGCGCGTAACAGCACCATGATCATCATTTCCCACGACCGTCACTTCCTCAACAGCGTCTGCACCCACATGGCCGACCTGGACTACGGCGAGCTGCGCCTGTTCCCGGGCAACTACGACGAGTACATGACCGCAGCGACCCAGTCGCGCGAGCAGTTGCTGTCGGACAACGCCAAGAAGAAAGCCCAGATCGCCGAGCTGCAGACCTTCGTCAGCCGCTTCTCGGCCAACGCCTCGAAAGCCAAGCAGGCCACTTCTCGCGCCAAGCAGATCGATAAAATCCAGCTGGCCGAGGTCAAGCCATCGAGCCGCGTCAGCCCGTTCATCCGCTTCGAGCAGACCAAAAAGCTGCACCGCCAGGCCGTGACCATCGAGCGTATGTCCAAGGGCTTTGACGGCAAGGTTTTGTTCAAGAACTTCAGCTTCACCGTTGAAGCGGGCGAGCGCGTTGCGATCATCGGCCCGAACGGTATCGGCAAGACCACCCTGCTGCGCACCCTGATGAACGAGCTGACCCCGGACGCCGGCTCGGTCAAATGGACGGAAAGCGCGGAGCTGGGCTACTACGCTCAGGACCACGCCCACGACTTCGAAGACGACGTCACCCTGTTCGACTGGATGGGTCAGTGGACTCAGGGCGAGCAGATGATTCGTGGCACCCTGGGGCGCATGCTGTTCTCCAACGACGAGATCCAGAAATCGGTCAAGGTCATCTCCGGTGGCGAGCAAGGCCGCATGCTGTTCGGCAAGCTGATCCTGCAAAAGCCGAACGTGCTGGTGATGGACGAACCGACCAACCACCTGGACATGGAATCGATCGAGGCGCTGAACCTGGCGCTCGAGAACTACCCTGGTACGCTGATCTTCGTCAGCCACGACCGCGAGTTCGTGTCGTCCCTGGCCACGCGCATCATCGAGCTGAGCCCCAATGGCGTAACCGACTTCAGCGGCACCTACGACGACTACCTGCGCAGCCAGGGGGTCGTGTTCTAAGCAGCCTTGCTACAACAAAAAAGCCCGCAGCGATGCGGGCTTTTTCGTGGGCGCTTTTTACGATGCAGGGGGCTGCTCAGCGAGGCAACCCGGCATTGGAGCGGCGGACGATCTTGATCGAGTGCTTGATGTTCGGCTTGCGCGTCACGCTGATCGCCCGGGTGGTGACGGTGTCGAGCGTGATGTTCCAGAAACCGCTGCTGGGCACCACGATCCTGGCCGGGAAGCGATCGAACGCCCCGCCGTGATAGGTGTGGCGGCCACCGTTCTTGAAGCTGCGGAAGTTGGCATCGCTCATGAGACGAATGTTGCAGACACCGGAAGACTCGATGACGACGACGTCGCCTTCATTGAGGTGTTCGCGCTGATGGATGAATTTCACGGGGATTCCACGGGGAGAACAAACAGGCGACAAGAATACCACGAGGGCTTATTGCGCTCAGTGACGAGCGATGTCCTGTAGGGCGGCGGGATCGCGCTCAAGCACCGGAAAGACGATTGACGCTAGTGATCTGGCCATTCCAGATCATCTCGTAATGGGCACTCTGATGAATCGAGAGAACGTGGCGTGGGGTCAACAATGCCCAGCATTGGTTACCGGGCGAGCGCACCGAGTTATAGCGCAGGCCTGCTGCGCCTTTGCCTTTCAACGCGCCACCCAGCTGATGGGAGGCCGTGTAATCGTCAGGCGCATAAATGGCGTCGGACAGCGTTATTCCCGTGGCGTCCACACTGCCGACCTCACTAAAACGGCAAGACAAACTGCGAAAGACGAACCGCTCATAGTTCAGCGCCTCGACCCCAGCCCAATAGCGCTGCTGATGATGCCGGACTTCGGCAATGGCGGTTTCCATCGTGTCCGCCAGATACAGCACACCGAACGTGCCATTACTGAAGCGCGAGCCTGCCGGGTTCAGATGGGTAAAGGGGGCGGTTGCGTAGGAGCAACCGGGAATGCCAAACGGAATCTCTTGCCGTGGGATCAGCTCCAGCCTGCCTATCTCGTTGAGCAAACGGGGATTGGTCAGGGCCTGGATCTGGTACAGCGTTTCGAACTCGTCGGCATCGGCGACATCGTTGAAAAGGCTGATAGGCGGGAACTTGGAATTGACCAGCCGATAGGTCTGCTGCAGCTGATCCGTTAACTCGGGCAGAGAATCGGGCATCACCATTGAGCGCCCCGCAACGCATCGATTCGGCGAAACGTCTCGTAAAGGGAGGTCATGTCACCTTGCGCCATTACATCGAGCGGCGAACGACCGTTGAAGAACTCATTGTGATTGGCCATCGACGGGAATCCATAGACGTTGTCCGGATTGTCGAACAACGTACGCAGCGCCGCGTGGATGTTGAGCACAAAGCTGATGCGTTGCAGCTGATCAAGGTCCAGGGCAACGGACCAATCGGCGCCGTCCTGTCGGGCGCGCGTGTAGGTGCTGCGGGAAATGCGCAGAATTTTACAGGCCTGCTCGCTCGAGGCTTTCCACTTGTCGAGCACGCGCAACGCAGCACGCAGGCCGATGACGCCCTGCGTGCGGGAAAGCGGTTGAGTGGCAATAGCGACGGTCATAGCGGGCTCCTGTTTGAATCTACAGATCCAAATATAGAGCTTATGACCCTAAGGACGCAAACTTATTCAGGTTTAACGCCGAATTGATCCCGGATGCTCTGCGTCGTCACGCGCCATCAGCATGATCGCGTCACGTTTTTCCAGCAGGTGATGACGCAAAATGCTGCTCAGGCGCTTGCCATCGCGGGTTTCGAGGGCCTCGATCATCGCTTCGTGGTCGTGCAGCGCCCGCTCCCATTTCGGTGCCTGCTGGTTGGAAAGAAAACGTAATGCATGAATGCGCCGGTTCAGCGACAGGTAGACCTGACGCAGCGCGCCGTTGCGTGCGGCCTGGTTGATCAGGTCATGGATGGCGCGGTTGCGCTGGTAGTAGCCGGGCAAGTCGTTCTGGTTCTTGCTGACTACCATGGCGTAATGCAGCGCCTTGATCTCGTCGAGTTCTTCAGCTGTGATGCGGTCGCACGCCAGCTCGCCGGCGAAGGCTTCGATACCGCTCATCAGTTCGAAGGTCTCGCGAATTTCCAGCTCCGACATGCGTGCAACCGACGCCCCACGATTGGGGTTGATCTCGATCAAGCCCTCTACGGCAAGCACCTTGAGTGCTTCGCGTAGCGGCGTGCGGGAGATCCCGAGGGTCTCGCAGAGTTCGCGCTCGTTGAGCTTCTTGCCTGGAGCCAGTACGCCCTCGGTAATGAAGGTCCGCAGGTGTTCGACGACGACATCGTGCAGCCGCTGACGCTCGACCTTGAGCATCGGACGGGCGTTTTCCTGTTCGGTTAACGCTTGGATATTTTGCATACAAAATCCTCTACAGCGACGTTTCTACCAACGCCTTATGCTGAAAACACTCATCAGACCCCGAATATTAGCGCAATTGTGACGTTTGACACAGGTCGAGCCGGTGCTAATGTATTTTGCATTCAAAATACAAAAAACAATAAAAGGAGTCACCGAATGCTGAAGCTCAACTACCACCCGGCCGGCCGTCACTTCCTGCAGATTCCAGGCCCGAGCCCTGTCCCCGACCGCATCCTGCGCGCCATGAGCTACCCCACCATCGACCACCGCGGGCCCGAATTCGGCGAGCTGGGGCTCAAGGTGCTGTCGGGTATCAAGCAGATTTTCAAAACGCAGAACCCCGTGATCATCTACCCCGCCTCAGGCACCGGCGCCTGGGAAGCCGCGCTGTGCAACACCCTGAGTGCAGGGGATGAAGTGCTGATGTTCGAGACCGGTCACTTCGCCACGCTCTGGCAGAAAATGGCCCTGAGCCTGGGCCTCAAACCCCAGTTTATCGGCAAGCCAGGTATCGAAGGCTGGCGCGGCGGTGTCGACGCCCAAATGATCGAATCGCACCTGCGCGCAGACACCGGCCAGCGCATCAAGGCCGTGTGCGTGGTGCACAACGAAACCAGCACCGGCGTGACTTCCGACATTGCCTCTGTGCGCAAGGCCATCGACGCCGCCGGCCACCCGGCGCTGCTGCTGGTCGACACCATTTCCGGCCTTGCCTCGGCGGACTATCGCCACGACGAATGGGGCGTGGACGTCACGGTGTCCGGCTCGCAGAAAGGCCTGATGCTGCCGCCGGGCATCAGCTTCAATTCCCTGTCGCCCAAAGCAATCGCCGCCAGCAAGCGTGCAAAACTGCCCCGCAGCTTCTGGGCGTGGGATGAAATCATCGAGATGAACAAGACCGGCTACTGGCCGTACACGCCGAACACCAACCTACTCTACGGGCTGGCCGAAGCGCTGGACATGATCCTCGGCGAAGGCCTGGACAACGTGTTCGCTCGCCACAATCGCCTGGCCCAGGCCTGCCGCACGGCCGTCAACGCCTGGGGTCTGCCGATCCAGTGTGCCGACCCTGCGGTCTACAGCCCGGTGCTGACCGGGGTGATAACGCCTGAGGGCGTCGACGCCGATCAGGTGCGCAAGATCATCTACGAGCGTTTTGACATGTCGTTGGGCACCGGCCTTGGCAAGGTCAAGGGGCGCATGTTTCGCATCGGCCACCTGGGCGATTGTAATGATCTGACGCTGATGGCGACGCTGACCGGCTGCGAGATGGGCCTGCAACTGGCAGGCGTGAAGCTACAGTCCAGTGGCGTACTTGCCGCGATGGACTACCTGGGAGGGCAATCCGTACCGCTTCGACGCGACTGATCCATCAGGCACTGCGGCGCCCGTCGCAGTGCCTGAGCGCCACACACGCACTATCCCGACTCAATCGCCATCCCTGGTGATAACAATAAGAAACTGGAGATAGAACATGAAGCTGTTACGTCTACGCCCCACCACGGTGGTGCTCTTCATGCTGTGCGCCATGTATTTCATTACCTACCTGGATCGCGTCAACGTCAGTACCGCCGCGGTCGGATTCGGTGCCGAATTCAACCTCACCAAGACCCAGATCGGACTGGTCTTTTCCGCCTTTGCCTACCCCTATCTGGTATTTCAGATCATCGGCGGCTGGGTCAGCGACCGCTTCGGTGCCAAGCGCACGTTGGTGGTGTGCGGCCTGATCTGGGCCGGCGCCACAGTGCTGACGGGGCTGGCCGGTGGCTTCGTTTCCCTGCTCATTGCCCGGGTGCTGCTGGGCCTGGGTGAAGGCGCGACCTTCCCTGCGGCCACAGCCGCGATGTCACGCTGGGTGGCCAAGGATCAGCGTGGCTTCGCCCAAGGCATCACCCACGCCTTCGCCCGCTTGGGCAATGCCCTGGCGCCGGCCGCGATGATTGCGGTGATGGCAGCCTACGGGTGGCGAGAATCGTTCTACGTCTGCGCAGGCATCAGTTTCGTCTGGGTGATGTTGTGGATGCTGGTCTTCACTGAACACCCGAAAGACCACCCGCGCATCTCGCAACAAGAACTGGAAGTGCTGCCGCCACCCAAACCCAAAAGCAAGATCGCCCTGCCCTGGGGTCGCCTGTTCAAGCGCATGGCACCGGTGACCGTCGTTTATTTCTGCTACGGCTGGACCCTCTGGCTGCTGCTCAGCTGGGTGCCGATGTACTTCATGAACATGGGCCTGGACTTGAAAAACACAGCGATCTTTTCCTCAACGGTGTTTTTCGGCGGTGTGGTCGGCGACACCTTGGGCGGCATCGTCAGCGACCGCATCTACAAACGCACGGGCGATCTGAACAAGGCCCGCAGCCGCATGGTCGCGATCTGCCTGTCATTGACCCTGCTGGCGCTGTTACCCCTGATGTTCACCCACGACATGTACGTGTCCCTGGCGTGCCTGGCGGTCGCATTCTTCTTCTCGGAAATGACCATCGGCCCGATGTGGGCCATCCCCATGGACATCGCCCCGGACCATTGCGGCACGGCCAGCGGCATGATGAACACCGGCTCCGCCATGGCGGCGATTGTCAGCCCGGTGGCAGCGGGGCTGCTGATCGATCAGTTCGGCAACTGGCAGCTGCCGTTTCTGGTCAGCATTGTGTTGCTCGCGATCGGCGTGATGCTGTCGTTTCGCATGCGGCCGCAGAACCGGTTCGAGTATGGCGGCCCTGCCACCGCGAACATGCCGCAAGCGCCTGCCGCGGCGGTGGCCCAGAAATGACCGGGGACTGAGCTGCGTGAAACCTCTGTTGCAGCCCGGCCGGGCTGCTACAGACTCAAATTCGACTCTCGCTGCCGGACAAGCCCTTCCAACGTGAACCGCGCCTGGGTCAGCACCACATCGCGCACCAGCTCCATCTCCTTGGCCCCCACCTGCGTCCACTTCAGCGACTCAAGCAACTTGGGCTTTTGCACCCGAAACGCCAGCCCCTGAGAAAACAGCGCGATCGAGTGAATGATCGTGCGCTCGTCCTCGACATCCAGCCCCGCCAGCCGTGCGATCAACTGGCGAATCACTACCCCGATGCGCTTCTTGAAGCGATCTTCGAACGCCGTCGTCGCACTCTCCGGACACAACCCCGCCTGATGACGATCCAGAAAAGCCCGCCAGGCCGTGGTCTGCGGGCTGTCCTGAATCGTCGACACCACCGCCCCCAGAATGCCCAGCGAGGTCTCGATCAGAGCCTGATCGCCGGCCGCCAGATCGGCCAGCGCGCGTTCGGCGGCCTCCACCGGCTCGCCCATCCTGCGCCACAGCAAGGTGATCAGGTGCTCGACGCAGGCCAGATACACCCCTTCCTTGCCGTCGAAGTAATACTGCAACGCCGGGGAGTTCACCCCCGCCGCGTTGGCGATGTCCCGAGTCGAAGCGCCGTCGTAACCGCGTTCGCCAAACACCGAAACAGCGGCCTCGATGAGGCGTGCGCGGGTTTCTTCGCCGCGCTGATAACCACCTTCGGCGGCCGGTTTGTGTCGTGCCATGTGCAGCTCCCGTTCGATACCAGGGCAAAATATACCAGTTGACAAAAATTCGCGAAAAAAGGAATTTATTCCGACTGATATAAATCCGGAGTGACCTGATGTCCGCTGCACAACCCTCGCCTCAGGTCGCCCCTGAAGACACCGCCAACGGCCAACGCGGCAAGGCCCGACGGATTTTGCTGACGCTGGTCGGCGTCGCGTTGCTGGTCGCGCTGGTCTGGGGCGCCTGGTGGTGGATCACCGGGCGCTTCATCGAAAGCACCGACGACGCCTACCTGCAGGCTGACAGCATCAGCGTCGCGCCTAAAATAAGCGGCTACGTCGGCGAGGTCCTTGTCGCCGATAACCAGACGGTCAAGCGCGGCGATGTGCTGGTGCGCCTCGATGCGCGCAAATACCAGGCGGTCAGCGATGAAGCGTCGGCGACCATTGCAGCGCGCAATGCCGACCTGGCCAAGGCCCAAGCGGATCTGGTGCAGCAGGACTCGACGATTGCCGAGGCTCGCGCGCAGCTTCAAGGCGCTGAAGCCGATGCTCGTCACGCCCAGACCGAAGTGGCCCGGTATGCACCGCTGGCACGCTCAGGCGCCGAACCTGAAGAGCGTCTGGCGCAGCTCAATAACCAACTGGCCCAGGCCCGCAGTACCGTAGCGGCCAAGCAGGCGGCGTTGCGTTCCAGCCAGACCCGCTATGGCACGTTGCAAGCCCAGCTCAAGCAAGCCCAGGCGCAACTGGGCGTGGCCAGGGCCAGCGAGGCCCAAAGTCAGCTGGATGTGAACGATGCCGAAATCCGCAGCCCCATCGACGGCCGTGTCGCGGATCGTGGCGTGCGCATTGGCCAGTACGTGCAACCTGGCACACGGCTGTTGACCGTGGTGCCGGTCAGCGCGATTTACCTCACCGCCAATTACAAGGAAACCCAGATCGGCGACATGCGCCCCGGCCAATCGGTGACCGTGCACGTCGACGCCCTGCCAGGCCATCCGTTGCAAGGCCACATCGACAGCCTGGCGCCGGGCACAGGCGCGCAGTTCGCCTTGCTGCCGCCGTCCAATGCGACCGGCAACTTCACCAAGATTGTCCAGCGCGTGCCGGTGCGCATCGCCCTGGACATCCGCGATGACGTGCGCCCGGCGCTGGTACCCGGTCTGTCGGCAACGGTCGATGTCGACACCCGCACCGGCCCTCGCGCATCGACCGACAACGCCGCATCGGACGCCCACCATGGCTGAGGCCACCGTGACCCCGGCATCCGCCGACACACCGCGCAACGCCTCGCTGACCGACTGGATCGCCGTCGCAGCGGGCTCGCTGGGCGCCTTGCTGGCGACACTGGACATCTCGATCACCAACTCGGCGCTGCCGCAGATTCAGGGGCAGATCGGCGCCACTGGTACGGAAGGCACCTGGATCGCCACCGGCTACCTGATGTCGGAAATCGTCATGATCCCCCTCGCCGCCTGGCTGACCCAAGTGTTTGGCTTGCGCCGGTTTCTCATCGGCACCACGCTGATGTTCACCTTCTTTTCGATGTTCTGCGGCCTGTCGTCCAGCCTGGGCGCGATGATCGCCGGGCGCATCGGTCAGGGTTTTGCTGGCGGCGCGATGATCCCGACTGCGCAGACCATCGTGCGCACCCGCCTGCCCGCGCATCAGCTCCCCATTGGCACGACCCTGTTCGGCATGACGGTGATCCTCGGTCCACTCCTGGGGCCGGTGGTCGGCGGCTGGCTGACGGAAAACATCAACTGGCGCTGGTGCTTCTTTCTCAATCTGCCCATTACCATCGCGCTCATCACCCTGCTGGTGACCGGGCTCACGTCCGACCGGATGAACCTGGAGCGCTTCATCAAGGCTGATTGGGCGGGAATCGTCGGCCTGGCGATGGGTTTGAGCTCGCTGACCGTGGTGCTCGAAGAAGGTCAGCGCGAGCATTGGTTCGACTCGCGGCTGATTATTTGGCTGAGCATTGCCACAGTGGTCGGCTTCTTTCTGATCGCGGTCGGTCAGCTGCGCTCACGCACGCCGATTCTACGCCTGCAACTGGTGCTCAACGGCAGCTTTGGCAGCGTGCTGCTCATCGCCACGGCGGTGGGCGCGGGCCTGTATGGCACGGCGTATCTGGTGCCGCAGTTTCTCGGCATTCTGTCGGGCTACAACGCCGAACAGTCGGGCTCGATCATGCTGCTGTCGGGTATTCCGGCGTTTCTGCTGATGCCGATCCTGCCCAAGATGCTCGGTCGCTACGACCTGCGTTGGATGGTCGGCGCAGGCCTGCTGCTGTACTGGGCCAGTTGCTTCGTCGACACCCAGCTCACCGCCCAGAGCGTGGGCCATGACTTCGTGCTGTCGCAACTCTTGCGCGGGTTCGGCCAGATTCTGGTGATGATGCCCCTCAGTCAGCTGTCGATGCGCTCGGTCGACGCGCGGGACGCGGGCGATGCTGCGGGCCTCTATAACATGTCGCGCAACCTGGGCGGCACCATCGGCCTGGCGCTGCTCGGTGTGCTGATGGACCGGCGCAGCCACTACCACGACGACGCGCTGCGCGAAGGCATTCTGGCCAACAGCCAACTGGCGCAGGACCACATGGCCAGCAACACCGCCAGCTACTTGGCGCAGACTGGCGACCCGACCACGGCGCAGCTGCAAGCCTTCGCGCAACTGGCCAATGACATCGGGCAACAGGCCTCGGTCATGGCCTACAACGATGCATTTTATGTGTTGGGGCTGGCCATGCTGGCGTGCCTTCCTTTGATCTTCATCCTGAAAAAGCGCGCCGCGCAGGCAGGCCCACGAAAATGATTGCTCGTACATTTCCTCTGCTGCTGACCGTCGGCCTACTGTCCGCCTGCACCGTAGGGCCGGACTACCACGGCGCCCCGGATGTCGCACCGAAAACCCTCGCCGCCGGGCGCTTGCCTCATGCCGACAGCGCCAGCCCGAAAGCACCTGGCGTTGCGCAATGGTGGCAGTCCCTGGGCGATTCGCAGCTTAATGGTTTGGTCAATCAGGCCATGCAAAACAGTCCGGACATCGCCACCGCGCAAGCGCGATTCAAGCAGTCACGCGCCAGTCTGAGCGGGGCCAACGCTGACCTGATGCCGAAACTCAGCGGCGATGCCGCGATGCTCAAACTGCGCTCCCCCGACACCTCTGCACTGGGCGGCAGCAGTGGCGGCGGACGTGGGCCGCTGACCTTGTATCTGGCGGGCTTCGATGCCAGCTGGGAGGCCGACCTGTTCGGTGGCACCCGTCGTGCGATCGAGGCGGCGCAGGCCGAAGCCGAATCGTCCCAGGCGCGGCTGGCCGATGCGCAGGTGCAACTGGCCGCCGAAGTGGTGCAGACCTACGCCGATCTGCGTGATCAGCAAGCGCGCCTGGCGCTGGTGGACGCCAGCGTCGAGATCGAAGAGCAGGCCGTCGACCTCACGCAACAGCGCCGCGCCCAGGGCGTGGCCTCACAACTGCAGCTCGAACAGGTGCTGACTCAGGCTGAGAACACGCGCGCCCAGCGTCTGCCGCTGCAGGCGTCGATTGTCGAATCGGTGGATCAACTGGGGTTGCTGTGCGGCCTGGAACCAGGAGAGCTGGATGCTCAGCTGAACACCCCGCGTCCGCTGCCGGCCATTCCGAGCCAGGTGCCGTTTGCCGACCCGGCGGCGATTCTCAAGGCACGACCGGACATCCGCGTGGCCGAACGTGCCCTCGCTTCGAGCAACGCACAGATCGGCGAGAAGAAGGCCGACTGGTTTCCCAAACTCAGCCTGATGGGTGATTTGTCGTTCTCTGCCGCCGACCCCGGCCACCTCGCACGCAAGGAAAACGGCACTTGGTTGCTGTTGCCACGATTGACCTGGAATGCCCTGGATTTCGGTCGCGTAGCCGCCAGTGTCAAAGGCGCAGAAGCCGGGCACAACGAGGCCTTGGCGCAGTATAAAAGTGTGGTGTTGAGTGCCCTGCGCGATGCCGACGTGGCGTTGGCGCGCTACGGCCATCAGCGGGAAAACGTGGTGATGTTGCGCAGCGTTGAAGCCTCGGCTGTGCGCGCCGCCGACCTGACCCGTCAACGCTATCGCGCAGGCACCGCGAGCACGCTGGACTGGCTGGACGCCGAGCGCACCCGCTATCAGGCGCAGGAAAGCCGGATTTCCGGCGACGCCGCGCTGCTCAAGGATTTTGCCTCGCTGCACAAATCCCTGGGCCTGGGGTGGACGCTGTGAGGCAACGGGATCACACGCAGTCTTTGGCCGCCTGACCCAAGCCCGAGGTCAACAGGCTGCGCTCATAGATGAAGACTTTGCCGCCGCCGTTGGCCTTGTACGCCTCGATCACGTTATCGGCGGCCACCGAACTGGGCACGACGATGCGGTAATGCCGCTGAGTCTGGGACAGGACCGGGTTCATCGAATGCCCCTGCAACTTGGGCACGACGCAGGCCGTGAACTGTTCCGGGGATTTGCTGGTTTGCAGCGTGAGGGTCGGCTCGTTGGGGGCGCAGGCGCAACCGGTCAGCAGGGCAAACGCAGTCAAGGCGGTGGAGATCAGCAATGTACGCATGGGCGGGTCCTGTCAAAAAATTCTGCTCGGGAGGCAGGTCTTCAATGCAGGCTATTGTCCGGATCGATGCGCCATAACTGAACGTGTAATGGCTGATGCTCACTATCATCACCAGCGATAGCAGTGAGCACCCTAAGGGATCGCAGAGGCGTCAGATCAATGTTCAACCATCGCGGCCCACCCTGGCGCACCCCGGCCGGAAAACCGCTGGCGCGGGCGCGCATCGCGATGGCCAGGCTCACTAAAATCGGCGCCAGCAGCTCATCGGGAGGGTAGGATGTGTCTGCAACCGTGCGGGCATAAAAAACGCTGCATTTTCATGCAGCGTTTTTATTCGTCGATTTCAAACATGGGTCTACCCGGTGGATTAGCCGTTCTGGCGACCGTAACCCCGAGTGGTGTATTCCAGGTTGTGCGAGACACCGGCGCTGTCAACGTAGGTCATTTGAGTCTTGACCAGACCGTCGACTTTCTCTGGATCCTGGGCAGTCTTGACGCTGACGACCTTGGCAACGTCCAGGCCTTTGTGGTTGGCAGGCAGCTCATTGGCCGAGGCAAATACGCTGAACAACGAGAGCGCGGCGAAGGCGATATGTTTCATTTTGGTTCTCCAGATGTCGGTTGGAATCTTCATTGAGCAAAGCGTCTATTCGTTTGCTTCTGGAATCCATTCTTATCGATTTTCGGAGTAGTGATAAACCGTTGCTGTCGATAGCAAAGATCATCGGCGTCAATACTAAAGATTATGTTAGTTTCAGCAACGCTGCCTTTGTTAACTTCCACTTAATGCGCTTGTGGACCCTGCAAAAGGATTGAAAAGGGATAAACAAAAAACGCTGCATCACCATGCAGCATTTTCTATTCATCGTTTCCAATCATATGGATAAAGCCAGTCAATTAACCGTTCTGACGACCGTAGCCCTGAGTGGTATATTCCAGGTCGTGCTTGACGCCAACGCTGTCTACGTAAGTCATTTGAGTCTTGACCAGGCCATCGAATTTCTCCGGGTCCTGGGCGGTCTTGACGCTGATGACCTTGGCCACGTCGATGCCTTTGTGACGGTTGTACTGCTCAACCTGAGTCAGCGGCTGAGCATTGGCGGACGTGACAGCCAGCTCGCTGGCCGAGGCGAATACGCTGAAAAACGAGAGAGCGGCAAAAGCGACATATTTCATTTTGATTCTCCAGAAGTGGGTTCAAAGCGTCATTGAGCAAAGCGGCTATTCGTTTGCTTCTGGAATCCATTGTTATGTATTTTTCAGCGACCGATAAATACTTGCTGTTGATAGGAAACATCAGCCCGGTCAATAACAGCGATTGTAGTATTTCTCGCAACACTCTCTTGTTAACTAAAGTTTAATCCAGCAATGCCTGAACTTCCGCTTGCTCACGCCGTTCGTGGCGACGCTGCTCGCGCATGGCCTCAAGCTCAGCAGGCGACCGGGCGAGAAAGCGCAAGGCAAAATCATAGGGGTTGGTGCCTTGGGCCTCGACCGCTTCGAGGTAGGCGCTTTGCGCGTGACGAACGCGATGCGCCTCAACATAGAGCCCGCCGGGATGCTGGCTCAGGTTGGCCAGCTCGCGCTTGAGTTTGTCGTTACGGTTGATGAAGATTTCGAGCGCTTGGCTACGCGCTGATCGTTGAACGGCATGGACGTCCCTCCTTGATTGCTGCCCGCGATCCTTATCGTCAGCCTCCGACGAACATTGCGTGCATTTCGGCGGAGGCTGATCAGCGATGCCGACGGTCCCTCAGCGCAAACCAAAGCCCAGGCGCTTGAGCTCCTCAACCAGATGCTCACGACCGTGCAGATTGGTGACGCTGCGCAAACGGGCGATGACCTGCTCGGACCAGCCAGCGGCCTTGAGCCCCTCCTGCTTATAGAACGCGCCCAGTCGCTCATCGTACTGCTTGATCGCAGGATGCTCGGTTTCAAGGCCGTAGGTTTCGTGATGCAGCACAGCCGCCTGGGGCAACCTCGGCTTGACCTGCGCTGGGCGATCAGGGGATGGGTGGCCCACGCACAGGCCAAACACCGGGTACACCTGAGGCGGCAGTTCGAGCTCTTTGGCGACCGCTTCGATGTCATTACGGATCGCGCCGATGTACACGCTGCCAAGGCCCAGAGACTCCAGCGCCACCACCGCATTTTGCGCAGCCAGGGCGGCGTCGATGGTGCCCAAGAGCAGGCTTTCCAGATACGGCACAGCTTCCAGCGCCACACCTTCGCGCTCGGCCAGTCGCGATACCCGCGACAGATCCGCCAGCCACACCAGCAACATCGGGGCTTGATGAATGTGCGCCTGATTGCCAGCAAAACCGGCAAGCCGCGCCTTGCGCTCGGGGTTCTGCACCGCGACAACGCTCCACACCTGCAGGTTGGAGGAACTGGCGGCGGACTGCGCGGCGGCGATCAGCGCTTCCAGGGTGCCTTCGGGCAGCGGCGCGTAGGTGAAAGAGCGCACGCTACGATGATCGAGCAGCTCATCGAGGACCGGGCTCCAGGTGCCGGGCAGTTTGATGTCTGCCTGGCCGTAGCGGGACGCGAGTCGTTTTTGCGAAGCATCAGTCATGGGTCATGTCCGAGATATGAATAAAAGAGGCACCCAGTCGAAGTCGTCTCATCTAGCGAAAAGTCTGAGCTTAGGCTGAATGGTTATTAATAAATTGAATGTCACACGAAAATATAATAAAGAGTTTTTTACGCTCGGATCCAGCCACCAGGGCTTTTAAATGCAACACGCGCCAGCGTCGCGCCTAACGCGTCGCTTGCGCACAGCGGTTGACAAAGCTAATTGTGCCGATTAGTTTCACAAAATGTCACAAACCAACGTTCAGTTCTCCGTCGCTTCTCACGTCATGGCCGCGCTGGCTATTCATCCCGGCCAGCCTTTGCGCTCCTCGGATCTGGCGAGCAGCGTAAACGCCGATCCGAGCTTTGTGCGTCGGGTCATTTCCAAGCTGGCCAAGGCAGGCCTGATCAGCACGACCCGAGGCAAAACCGGTTCGTGCATCCTCGCGCGCCCGGCGTCGGCCATCACCCTGCTGGACATCTACAATGCCAGCGAAGCGCCCAAGGCCTATGTGGTGCACGGCTACGCGGTGAGTGAGACCTGCCACGTGAGCCGCAACATCAAGGGTTGCCTTGAGAGCGTGTTGCGAAACGCACAGGAGTCATTCGAGCAGGGGCTGGCCCAGCAGAACCTCGCACAGATCGTCGCAGCCATCGAATCGGGGCCGTGATTTTTTTTGACCTTAATTGTTGTTTTTAAAAGCACAAATAGATCCCAGCCTGGAATTCACACACCGATTCACCCGGCACTCCAAGGCCATGCCAGTGAGGCCAACCGCAGCACTCAACTCCCGAAACACTCACCTGAAAGAGAGATCATCATGGCTAAGTTAGAAGGAAAAGTTGCACTCGTGACCGGCGCTTCCAAAGGCATCGGTGCGGCCATTGCCAAGGCGCTGGCTGCCGAAGGTGCCGCAGTGGTCGTCACCTATGCGAGCGCAAGGCCGGCTGCCGAAGCGGTCGCGGCGGCAATCGTCGAAGCCGGCGGACGCGCGGCGGTGGTGGGCGGCGACGTGACCCAGGCCGCCGATGCACAGAAGCTTGTGCAAACGGCCATCGATCAGTTCGGTCGTCTGGACATTCTGGTCAACAACTCGGGGGTCTATGCCTTCGCGCCGCTGGAGGAAATCACCGAGCAGGAATTTCATCGGCAGTTCAACACCAACGTACTCGGCTTGCTGCTGGTCACCCAGGCGGCGGTCAAACATCTGGGCGAAGGCGCGAGCATCATCAACATCAGCTCCAGCATCACCTCGCTGACCCCTCCCGCTACCGCCATCTACAGCGGCACCAAAGGCGCCGTGGATTCGATCACGGGCGTTCTGGCCAAGGAACTGGGCCCACGCAAGATCCGCGTCAACGCGATCAACCCCGGTTACACCGAGACCGAAGGCACCCATGCGGGCGGGATCACCGGCTCCGACATGGAAAAAGGCCTCATTGCCCAGACGCCACTGGGCCGCGCCGGGTTGCCGGATGACATCGCCGATGTGGCGACCTTCCTGGCCTCCGACGCGTCGCGTTGGCTGACCGGTGAGCATCTGGTGGCGTCAGGCGGCTTGCGCTGATACTGAAGCACCGGCGCCCGATGTCAGGGCGTTGGTGCTTGCCGCCCCGCCCAATACAGTGAGCGGCAAGTACGCAGCCACACGACCGTTCATCGCCGAATGCACACTTTTTCAGACTTTTCCGGCGCTGCCACGCATCAGAAGCTTACAGCGAGCGGATAACGCCCAGCGTCATCCCACTCTGTTCATTCCGACAAAGAGGCCTCACCACATGAATAAGAAAGTGAGTTATGCATTGGCCATCGCTGGCCTGACCTGTCTGCTCTCCGGCCCCACCCTGGCGGCCACCGCCACCACCCCGAGCAGCCCCTCGAACGGCAGCACCATGAGCGGCCCGTCGTCTTCCGGGACCAGCTCATCGACCTCCGAGGATTCGTCCAGACCTAAAGGTACCAACGGCGCCGCCACCAAAGGCACGGCTCTTCCCGGCTCGGGCGGCGAAGCGGGCAGCGGTGGGAATTCGGGCTTCGGCAACGACACCTCGTCAGGCGCAGGTTCGAGCGACAGCAAAAGCACTGGCACCAAATAGCCTGTTGTTCTGCCAACGGCATGCGCCCGATGCTTTTCGAGCGCGCACAAAAAAGGCCAGCTTTTCAGCTGGCCTTTTCATTGTTTCGTTTGGCTCCACGACCTGGACTCGAACCAGGGACCCAGTGATTAACAGTCACTTGCTCTACCAACTGAGCTATCGCGGAATGCGAGCTATCTTACTGATTGAAAAAGAGAAGTCAAGCAATCGGACGAAAAATTTACGCTAATGGCTTGCGCGCTGCCCGACAGCTGACCTCACCACCCTCCCTTACTCAATCCCAATGCGCGCATCTCGTCTTTGCCCAACCGGGCATCCGCCTCGCCTCGCCGTCAAACATCCCCTCGCAACGAAAAATGCCCCGCGTGGAGGTGACCACGCGAGGCATTGCGTTTGGCGACTCACTGCGTCTTAACGACGATCCAGCCACACCGTCTGCGCGTTGCAGAACTCGCGGATGCCGAAGTGCGACAGCTCGCGACCGAAACCGCTCTTCTTCACGCCGCCGATGGGCACGCGGGCGTCGGAGGCGGTGTAGCCGTTGATGAACACGCCGCCGGTTTCCAGACGCGCGGCGATGTCGCGAGCCTTGGCAACGTCAGCGGTCCAGACGCTGCCGGCCAGACCGAATTCGCTGTCGTTGGCCAGCTCCACGGCGTGCTCGGCGTCACGGGCGACGATAATGGAGGCCACCGGGCCGAACAATTCTTCCTTGAAGGAGGTCATGCCCGGACGCACGTTGGACAGGATGGTCGGTGCGTAGTAATTGCCCTCGCCTTCGGCTTTCTCGCCACCGAGCAGTAGAGTCGCGCCTTCACTGATGGTCTTGAGCACTTGCTCGTGCAGCTCGTCACGCAGGTCGTAGCGGGCCATCGGGCCGATGTAGTTCTCTTCGTTCAGCGGGTCGCCGATTTTCAACGCCTTGACCGTCGCCACGAATTTCTCGGTGAAGGCCGGCAGCACGCTTTCTTCCACAATGATGCGCTTGGCAGCGACGCAGATCTGACCGCTGTTCTGGTAACGGCCAATGGTCGCGGCTTTGACGGCCTCGTCCAGGTCAGCATCGGCCAGAACGATAAACGGGTCGGAACCACCCAGCTCCAGTACGCATTTTTTCAGCGCAGCACCTGCCTGGGCGGCAATGGCCGAGCCTGCTCGCACGCTGCCTGTGACGGCGACGGCGGCGATGCGTGGGTCGGCGATGGCTTTGGAAACGCCTTCGTTGCCGACGTTGATCACTTCGAACACACCTTCCGGCAGACCGGCTTCGATCCAGGCGTCACGCAGCAGGTAGGCGCTGCCCATGACGTTTGGCGCGTGTTTAAGGACGTAGGTGTTGCCCGCCAGAATCATCGGAATCGCGCCGCGCATCACTTGCCAGATCGGGAAGTTCCACGGCATCACCGCCAGGATCGAGCCCAGTGGCAGGTAATCGATATAGGCCTTGTCGTTTTCCACCGGGGTCTTTTCCGGGACGAGCATGGCCGGGCCGTTCTCGGCGTACCATTCGCAGGTCACGGCGGTCTTTTCGACTTCGCCACGGGACTGAGCGATCGGCTTGCCCATTTCTGCGGTCATCATCTGCGCGATGGCTTCGGCGTTCTTGCGCAGTACTTTGGCGATGGTGCGCAGTTGCTCGGCGCGAGCGCTGATCGGTTGCTTGCGCCAGGCTTTGAAACCGGCGGCGGCGCGGCTCAGCGATTGCTCAAGCTCAGCAGCCTGCTCAAAGGGATACTCGGCGAACACCTTGCCGGTGGCGGGATTCAGGGAGATGGCGTGGGTCGTGGATGCGTGTGACGACATGACAAAAAGCCTCCTGTAGGGGTTGATCTTCACCGCTGGGCCGAGACCCGTTGCTGAAGTCTTGAGGCCACGATAGGCTCTCTGGAAAATTTCCGATAATGAATAATTATCAAAAATACATTCTCTCAAAGAGAAAGATAGCGAGACCTCCATGGACCTGACCCAACTCGAGCTGTTCAAGGCCATCGCCGAAGAAGGCAGCATCACCGCCGCCGCCCAACGCCTGCACCGCGTGCCGTCCAACCTGACCACGCGCATCAAGCAATTGGAGCAGGAACTGGGTGTCGACCTGTTCATCCGCGAGAAGCTTCGCCTGCGCCTGTCGGCTACCGGCCACACCTTTCTGGATTACACCCGGCGCATTCTGGAGCTGGTCGAAGAAGCCAAACAGGCCACCTCCGGCTCCGAGCCCCAGGGTGTGTTCTCTTTGGGTTCGATGGAAAGCACGGCGGCGGTGCGCATCCCTTCCCTGCTTGCCGAGTTTCACCAGCGTTACCCCAAGGTCGAGCTGGACCTGTCCACCGGGCCTTCCGGCGACATGATCGACGGCGTGCTGTCGGGCCGGTTGAGCGCTGCTTTCGTCGACGGGCCGCTGCGTCATCAGGACCTGGAAGGCATCGAACTGTTCGAAGAAGAAATGCTGCTGATCACCGCCGCCAGCTACGAGCCGGTCACCCGCGCGCAGGATGTGAGCAGCAAAACGGTGTATGCCTTCCGCCAGAACTGCTCGTACCGCCGCCACTTCGAAGCCTGGTTCAAGGCTGACATGGCGACGCCGGGCAAGATCTTCGAAATGGAGTCTTACCACGGCATGCTCGCCTGCGTGACGGCTGGCGCGGGGGTTGCGATGGTGCCACGCAGCATGCTCGAGAGCATGCCGGGCAGCCGCAACGTCAATGCCTATCCGCTGAGCGAAGAGTTTCGCTACCTGAACATCTGGCTGACCTGGCGCCGGGGTGTGCGCTCACCAGCGCTCAACGCCTTCATCGATCTGGTGCAGACCGCCGTGGGGCGAGGCGATGCGTCAGCGTCTCAGGTTCAGGCATTGCTGTCCGACGCAACGGTATAACGCAGCCACACCGCCCCGCCTTCCTGCACCTCGGCCGAGGACAGCGTCAGGTGGGCGGGCTGCGTCCAGGCACTGGCCGACACCTCAAACGACGCCGGATGCTCGCCTCGCCCGTCCACCAACGGCAGGATCAGCACGCTGACTTCGTCCACCAACCCGGCGTTGACGAACGAGCCACTGACATGGGGCCCGCCCTCGACGATCAGGCGTTTGCAGCCCAGTTCCTCGCCAAGAATGCTCACCACCTGCTTGAGGTCGATCTCGGTTTTGCCGGCGAACAGGTACGACACGCCCACCGATTGCAGGTACGCCAGGTAGTCGTCCGACACGCTTTCGGTGAGCACCTCGACCACGTGGGAACCCAAGGCCTCGTTCTCCTTCCAGCCCACCTTGCCGCGAGGGTCGATGGAGATCGCGTAGCTCTTGGCATTGCGCTCGACAAAGCGATGCGTACGCGCAATCGGCGAGCTGGCCAGCCCCTTCGGATAGCCTTCGTCGTGGGCGATCTCCTGCATCGTCACCCGACCGCAGATCCACGCATCGAATTCGAACGTCTGCGCGAGTTTTTCGTACAGATCGCCTGCGGCTTTCTTGAAGCTGCGATCCCAGCCGTCGGTCAGGGCGTGGCCGTCCAGCGACGACATCATGTGGCAAATGACATAAGGCTGCATGACAGAACTCCAGGGTGAATGGGCACTGTAAGACCGACCCGGACGGCCGACCGATAGTTCAGCGGCGTGCGATCAACGCCCTGCCGCTGACGTTTGGCACCGCACCGCCACGCACTTGAGCTCCACCAGAATGCCCGGATGCGCCAGCTCACTCACGCCGATGCAGGTCCAGGCGCACAGCCCACGGGGAAACACGCGGTTCTTCACCTCACGAAACACCGCCATGTGCCGCGACATGTCGACGTGATACGTGGTCATGTCGACGATGTCCTCGAAGGTACAGCCCCCTGCCTCCAGCACCTGACCCAGGTTCGCCCAGGCGGCGAGAAACTGCTGCTCAGGATCTTCGATCACCTGCAAATCAGCGGTGCGGCCTACTTGGCCTGCGCAGTACAACGTATCGCCGACCTTGACCGCAGGGGCGTATCCGGCGCGTTCGACGAGGGTTTGCATGGCGGGCGGGATGATGATTTCGCGATGGGGCATTGGCAGGGCTCCGCAGAAAAGCGCTGAATGTAGCACCCGCCCATGAACCATGAAATCCACAAGCGTTCTGACCATTACCCATGCTTATATGGCCAGGACGCTGTAAGTCAGCCCCCCCTGGCCTGTGACCCGAGGAGCGCTCATGCCCCTGAGCACCGAACCACAATCGCGCCTGTTTTTCGCCCTTGGCTGCCCGCCCACGCTGAGCAAGGCGATTTCGCAATGGCGCACGTCCCTTGCCCTACGCACCGGTCGCCCGGTACCTACCGCCAATTTCCATCTCACGCTGCTATTTCTGGGGGCGGTCGACAAGGCCCAGATCGCAGAAGTCTGCGCCGCCGCCTCGAAGGTCAAGGTGCCCGGAAACCCCCTGACGGTCGTCCTTGACCGCCTGGACGTCTGGCGCAAATCAAAGGCTCTGGTGCTGACCCCAGACGATGCACCACCCGAGCTGATGCGGCTGTCCTACGCGCTGGAACAGGCCATGTTGAGGTTTGGACAGGATCAGGAGCACAAAGAGTCTCGGCCCCACTTGACCCTGGCTCGTGACTATCCAAATCAGGTGCCGGAGGCTGATAGCGCGCCTGAGTTCTTTTTGCGGGCTGATCGTTTTGGGCTTTATGAGTCTCGCAAGGGGGAGTATCGGGTGGTGGGGGAATGGCCGTTTGTTCAGGTTTTGGAGAGAGGGTGATTTCGATGCTTTAGAGGGAGCCAGCTGAAAACCGCCCTCGAGTCGAGCGGTTTTCCTTTAGACGGTGGCATCACAACGGCTGCCGCCGACCGAAGCCTGGGATTCTACAAACTCAAATCCTTCACCAGATACTGATCGACGATCTGCGAAATGCCACCCAGCGCCGTGCGCAGCAATTCTGGCTCGGTGCGATAGCGCAATGGCGTGTAGCCGTATGTGTTGGCGCCGTTGAAAGCGGTGATGTTCTCGGTGAGCTGCCACACCCGCTCATCCCCACGCTTGAGCACACCGGTGACATTGATCGTGGGGTATACCACGCTGCTGAACCCTTGGGTCAGGGCAAAACCCCAGTTGTTCACGGTCAACTGCACCTCGGCATCCGCAGGGTCGTGTTCACCGACCACCTTGAAGCGCCCGGTCGCCGCCAGTTGATCTTCGAAGCTTTTCTTGACCATGCCGCCGAGGTCGATGTTCGCTGCGTTGACTTGATAAACGATGGCCTGAACGGTCGACATCGACGCCAGATCCCCTGCCTTCATCCCCGCTGCGAAGCCTGCGCCAGACAGCGCTGCAGTGCCGATGTGAGAAGCCTTGACCGCCGCACCCGCTGCAACACCCACACCCGCGCCAAGCGCCGCACCCCAGGCTTGCTCCTGGCCCATGTAGGTGATGTTGTCGGTCGACCAAACAACGGGAAGTACTTTTACTGTCTGAATCTGCGAGCGGTATTCCGGTTTGAATTTCTGATTGCTGCAGCCGGTCAGGACCAGCGCCAGTACCAGCAATGCAAATATCTTTTTCACATGTTCATCCATTGGACATCCCTACCCTTTCTTTCAACGTCCGCAGCCATCGGCTGCTGTGTTCACGACCGAGTCACCATTGCGCTTGCCGGAAACAGCGGTCCAACGCTGCGCAATATCATTGCGCCACTATGCAGCGGTGGCGATATTAACGAGCCATCCATTTGACGTCAATTACCGGGCATCGATTGTGTGTCAGATGTGTTACAGAAAACGGCGACAGGATGGACGTGCGGACGCCTGTGGCAATGGGCAGAAAAACGCCCTCCCTTTGTTGAGGGGGGCGCGATTGGACGGCTGAGCTTGTATTGTCAGTGGGTCGTATCCACCCCTGCCCCATAAACGCATCGATCCTTTAACGAATCGCAATCCGAAGCATCCGGACTTGCTGAGTGTTGATGTCCAGACATGCCACTCCAGCGACAAGCGTATCACTCTGTAACGCGCGCAATATCGCGGCACCCGCCGCTTTAGTCGAAGAGTCATGGTTTAGCTGTTGCGCCAGATGCTCTAGCCAGGGTTTGGAATATTGAACATATCCTTCTGGGGACGTGCTCAGTTGCAGCCCACCTGTCGCGTCAAGCACCTTCAACCCAAGCACTAAAGTAACTGCCTTCTCTGATTGCGCAATAGCGTGCTGATCGGAGTTCCCGTCTCCTCCATAGTGACCTGGCAGCAAAGTCGCACCCTGGCGGGTGACGATCGACTCAAACAGCTGTTTGCGAGCACTCGTTGAACGCTCTTCGTTTTTGATGAACGCCGCGGCAGGCTTACGCGCCACATGATCTGCGCTGGCAACCGGACTATTGTTGCTGGCAGATTTGGTGCACCCAGCAATGCCCGCTAGAGCAACGATGCTAAACAACATAGATAAACTTACCGCCTGACGCGCCATATTTTTAGCAACCTTTTGAAGTACTCACAAAACACGCCTTAGTATCAGAGACGAAACTCGCACAAACTGAAAACACCCCCAGCAAGTATCGATCTTGACGAGTTTACTTAAGACTTACGCCGATTTATCACCATGCCTATCATAGCTTGGACTTAGAAGAACAAAGAATATACCCGCGTAAAAACGCCAAGTCAAAAAATATACTATCACGCATAAATTCACAGTCACTCAGCGCTATATCTTAATGACCAACATCAACCTTACGCGGGCTAGATTCCGGCATTAAACGGCTTGTAACTTAACCGTGAGCCTCCTCTAAAAAGATTTTTATAGCTTGCGGGTCACGTTCAATGAGCCCCAAGTAATGCTGATAGTCATTAACTAACGAAGGGTAACCTACTATGCACCCTATCTTAAATTGCCGCTCCAATACAGAGTAGTCAGAACTTAAACTAGTTACACAAACCCCCCACCCTGCAGGCAGACTGCTATCAACCAAGTCAAACAGATCAGACGGAACCCAAAAAGGAAGTTGCGCAGGAGGCGCAACCAGAAAATCCACCCGGTCGCAGACGAGCATAAATCCGTAAATCTCGTACTTCTCCGCTACCTGTAGAGGGGAATAATCTGTTGCACCAGTCTCCCCTAGATATCTCCTGGTTAATGAGATCTCGGCACCAGTGACAGCTCTACAAATACCAATCATTCCTACCTTCCTCATTTGAACTTAAAATCGTCAACCGCGCCAGATATAGAGTTTCTTACATAATGGACCTCAACTCCGTTGATATTCTGCGCATTTTTTACCCATCCTTCAGCAGCTGGCCAGCGGGGATCCGTCATTGGCACCGGCAAAGGTCGACCAGCACCCGGATCAGACATTGCTTGTTCCATGGCAAGCTTTTCCGCAAGGCTATTGGGTGAAGTTCGGCCTGTAGAGCCTAGACCTAGTGGCTTATTAAGAACAGCTGAACTTCCCTTTCCACCGCTAGATGGAGGAATCGCACCGATCCCAGAGGAGGCAATAATCCGAAGTCCATCGCGGATCCCAACCATCTGCGCGTCGCTTAATCCCCACTTATCCTGAAATGCTTGCGCGACGGCATCGATTGATTCGCCGGCGGTCACGCTTGCCAACGTATTCTGAAACTCGAAGTTTTCTGCCAACAATTGCCCATAAGCGCTTTGGGCCTGTTGAGACGCGCCCCCTACCAAGTCCTTGAGATGCTCCGTATCGGCTTGGGCCTGTGCCACCAGGCTTGACGATACCTTGCAATTTGTCGGATCGGCTGCACACGCGCTGATGGCTGCTATTTCTCTCTCGCGACTCAGATCCCTGAACACTTTCTGAGTTTTTTGCACACAGACGGTATCGCCCTCTGCACATTCATTTAGCTCATTGGCAGCCCTCTCAAGATCGCTGTGTGTCAGGTAGTTATATTGAGTTGCATTCGCTGCAATGTTGGCAGCAATTCCTGGATCGCCTCCTGTAACCACTGTCGTTAACACGGCTACCAACTGTGTCATCGCAAGCAGATTGGCCTGCGCTTGGGCCATACCTGGATTATTCGGGTTATACCCCTCAGGCAAGACGAGTTTGGCCAAGTACTGCACCAACGCTTCGTTGGCACCGCCGGCAATGGCGCCTGTCTGGAAGTCGCCCCCCATGGCCATCGACTTCAGCCCGCCCAACAACGCATGCGCCGCTATCTTCGTGGGGCTGCCATCGGCAAGCGTTGTGCCGCCAAGCTCCTTAGCGCCGATCGCACCAGCGATATCGATCACCGCGCTCAGCATCCCGTCAGTCAAGGTTTTGCCTAAGTTGCCGCCGTTGATAACCGTTTTGACGAATGACTGGGCAACGACATTGATCGCGACTTTCTGAGCGCTAGCAAGATCAAAGCTTAGTTTGGTCGGGTCATATCCCAACTGGGAGGCGACGCCAGCAGTGGCGGCTGAGGTCAAATAGCCCTTTATCGCATCGGAGGATGTGACATCTTTGAATACCGCGCCGAGATTGCCACGATTGTTAACTGCGCTAATCGTGGCATTTGTAGCCGCACCAGCAGCGACAGTTCCAACCATCGCAGCGCCCGCTCCCGTCCCGGCTCCAACCATCCCTGCAGCAGCGGGCCCAACAATTGCTGCCATCAAAATAGCGATAGCCAACTGCGCCGCAACACCCAAACCTGAGTTGCTGTACTTGAAGGACTGGTGAATTTCCTGCACCAGTCGCCAGTCAACATCTCCGCGTTTCTCCGCATCTTTGAGCCACGTGAGATTCGGATCCGCCTTGACCATCGCATCAATGGCTTCGCCGACGGTCTGCTGATTAACCTGCTTCACATCAATGTGCAGGCCGTCCACGGCGTTGATTACCAAATTACCCTTGGCCAGCAATTCACTCTGGCGCAGTGTTTCGTCGGTACTGCCCTTGCCGGACATCGAGTTCCAGGCAGCGTTGCTATTGTTCTTCTCGTGACTCTCCTGATGTAGATCCTTCACGCCCTCGAACAACATCCCGCCACCGCTGTTCAAGGTCAGGTCTTTACCACTCTCCAGCTTGGCCACCTGATAGTGCTGATCGCCTCCGCTCACCAGCATCATGTTGCCGCCGGAGGTGATCTCGCTGCCGATGTTGGTGACCTGAGTCACCTCATCGCGTTTGGTTTTCTTCGCGCCGAAGGAGCCCTTTTTCTTCTTGTCGTAGAGCGAGTAGTCGCTGTCTTGTGCGGCGAGGATGTCGAGCTTGTCGCCGGCTACCAGGTAGGCTTCGTCGCCTGCGGTGATGCGGCTTGAGATGACCGCGAGGTTCTGCCCGGCGCTGACGGCGACGCTGCCGCCTGCGTTGATCTCGGTCGAGACCTGGCTGACGTGGTCTTCCTGGATCGTCAGCTTCTTGCTCTTGGACAGGAAATGATCTTCGTCAGCTGCCGAGGCGATGGTGACGTTCTCGGTCGCGGCAATGGCGATGTCACGCTTGGCATCGATCTGCGTGGCGATGGCGTTGACGTCGCGTCCCGCCTGCACCGACAGATCTCGGCCTGCACTGAGGGTGGAAGTGGTCTGGGTGATGTCGCTGCTGGTGTGCTTGCTGTCCAGCACCAGGCTGTTGACCACCTGGCTGGAGACCGTGTTGACGTCACGTCCGGCATTCAGCGTGAGATCACGCCCGCTCTGCAGCGCACTGCCGATGTTGTTGATGTCCCGACCTGCGGAAACGCTCAGGTCATTGGCCGCTTCAATGCGTGCAGCGTTGTCTGCATAGTCCTTGTGCAGTTGGCCGCGTGTACTGCTGTCGAGCGAGGTGATGGTGCGTTCGTTGATGACGTCACCGCCGATGGCGGTCACCGTCACGTCGCGACCGGCGATGATGCCGCCCGCTTTATTGATAATGTCGTTGCCCGCCAATGCATCCAGACGGTTGCCCGCCTGCATCAGGCCGCTGTTGACTAGATCCTTGCCAGCGGTGGCCGACAGATTGTTGGTAGCTTTGAGGGTGCCGACGTTGTCGAGGTTTTCGCCTGCGATGAGGGTGACGTCGTTGCCGGCGATCAGTGCGCCATTGGGTGCCAGGCGGTTGTCGGCCTGGGCCAGGTACAGCACGGGCACCAGCACTTTTTCGCCATTCACTTCGTGCTCTTCGAGCCAGACGATGTCGTGGGGTCAGCGCAGCGACCTGCTGATATGTCAGGCTCACGCCAACGGGCAGGTTGAGTGCGTCCTTGCTGGCGATGGCGTTGTTCATCAGGTATTTGAACTGATCCTCATTGGAGGTCTGTCCATTAATCAGCGACGCCCGTTCTCCGGCAGCCATCCCTCGTTAACTCGCTATGCCAAAAGTGTGTTACTCCGGGACGTCGCAGATCACCTGTCTGCAACTCAAAGCGAGCAGATCCCCGTGGCCCTAAGCACGTCAAAGGACATGCTGGACTCGGGGTTAGATTCGTCAAATCAGAATCGGGATTCGATAGAAGCGTTACCTGGTGAGTTGATCTCGCCTTGAGTCGTTAGCTCCCCTATGTGGCTTTTTTGCAGCAACTGGAAGCCGTTGATCATCGGTCTAATAACCAGCAGAAATTCGTTGCACAGATGTTTTATGCTGCGGGCACTCAGACCAACTATGGCAAACATCGGAGGTAGGGAGTTTTGCAATAAGCAGACAAAGAAACACTGGCACATGGCCAGTGTTAGATAATCAATCCTATTTAGGATCGATAATCGTCAAACTCCCAAGAAAATACTTTCCCCAGTTTCATCACGATAGCTTCCCAGCTATCCCCCTCACAGCGGCTCACATACTCATGAATCAATCCATTAACAGTTGCAAAGTTGTATCCTCGAACAATTAATATACCGTTCCCCCAACTAGGCTCCCAAAGTGTTTCCTCTAGCCACTTTGGAGTGCAGATGAGAAGCCCAAAATCATCTGCCCCTTGCGTAGAATCAAGCCCAATTCGAACACGAAGGCTTAAAGAATAGTTGTCTACGTTCTCAGGAACGTAGGTCTCGACATCAAAAATATCATTAGAAATACCTTTTACAACGGCACGCATTATTCCTCCTAGTCAGCCACATTCAGATGGCCGTTACTTATTTTTATGCGCTGACCCGTTACAGGGTTTATGCTATACGTTTCAAAATTGGTCTGCACGCCTGTCGTAGCAAAAGATGAATCTTTGGGTGTTGGCGGCCTATATACACGAGTGCCGTCTGCGCTAATAAAACCAAGCCCATCACTTGTTTTTTTCGCGCCGTCCCCAACCCAAATATTGCCTAACTGATTAGCTTCGGAAGATGTACCTTGCCCCATAGAGAAGTTCGGATTATTCGTACCACTGCCGTTCACAGCAGCAGCTAACCTTGAATCCTGAGCCGCAATATTGCTCAGATTTTCTTGTCTCAGTTGATCCTTCAGCTTGGGATACAAAGCCGCATTTTCAGCGCCAGAGCTAGTAGCTGCACCTTTTGCACCTGATGCGAGTATATCTTCAGTTCCCTCGCCCACCAACACTGCGGCACGCCGCTCAGCCATATAGGCCATAAAACCTTTGGCCGCCGAGCCTCCTAGGCCAGTCGCTGCCATCAGCAAAATATCCTTTTCACTCAACAGCGGCACAATCCCGCCACCAAGGATCGTGGTAATCTGCTGATAAGCGTTCTGATTCTGCCAGTTAGACGTACTGATAGAGCCGATTTCACTTTGATGCTGAAGTGCGGTCGCCGGGCCAAACTGGTTTGCCCACTCAACCGGGATACCCCCAAAGTCATCCCCAGAGGTCGCGTTCCCCAGATTGCTGTTGAATAACGTCGAATCCTTGTACTGCGCAGCAGTCGCCGAAAACGCGTAAACCGCATCTCCTTTCGCAACGATCGGCGTTCCGTCCGACCAAGTCAGCTGGATCTTTTGGTTCTTGAGTTGGGTGACTACTCCCTCAGCAACGGCCATATCCTCCAGCAAACGCTGTTTTTCAGGGTTAACATCTGCTCCGGTGTCTAGGATCGCCCTGAGCTGTGCGGCAGCGGTTGCATCAATGTCCGCTCCTGCTTCGAGATTGAGCAGAGCTTCCCACGAAATGCCAGAGTTACTCTTGCCCTGCTCATCCAGTTTGGCGGCTTCCGCAGCCAACATTTTCTTTTCAAAGGTATGAAGCTGGCGATTGTACGATTGGGCGTTGCCAGCAATCTCCGAGCCCTTCGATATGTCTCCACCTACAGCGGCAGCGGCGAACAGGCCTACCAACTTAGACGCAGCGTTCACCATACGGTCATGATCGGTCGCATCGGCGCCTTTAAGAAACTCGCTTTTGTCTAGGTATTCAATTAACGCCTCGTTTGCACCCGCAGCGGCAGCGCCGGTTTTGAAATCTCCGCCCATTACCTCGGAGAGAAGTCCGCCGACGACAGCGTGTAGGGCAATTTTGTAGGCACCACTCTCTGGCAGGTCAAACTTCTTGCCGATGTCACCTACGCCATTAAATGCAGTGGCTTGCAGTACAGTGAACACACTCCCCATCATCGAATCTTTGAAAGTGCCAGTGCCCAACGCCTCGCTGAGCGCACCGTTTACTGCGCCGCCTGCCAGCTGAATCGCGCTAAACCTGGCCAATGCCGCCGGATCCATAAGGCTGGGTACGACACTAGGCCCTGTTATTTTGCCGGTCGCGGAGTCCATGCTGGCGCCAAACCAGTTCGAACTCGCGTAATTGATGAAGCCGGCTGTAAGTCCGGATACCGCCGCGCTTTGCAAGCTTCCTTTGCTGAAAGTGTCCTTGACGACCGCGCCAAGGTTGCCCTTGTTACTGATTGCACTGTTAGCTGCAGTAACCTCCAGACTCACTACCACAGCGTTCGCCAAGCCAGCACTGAACGTACCTGCGGTGGCGCCAATCAACCCGGCGCCCGCGCCCCCAGTTAAAGCAGCGAGCAAAATGGCCAGCACCAACTGAGCTCCAGCACCCAGTCCTGAATGCGAGTATTTGAAAGACTGGTGAATCTCTTGCACCATCCTCCAGTCGACATCCCCCCTCTTCTCGGCGTCCTTCAGCCAAGCCAAATCAGGGCTTGCAGTAACCATCGCATCAATGGCTTCGCTGACGGTCTGCTGATTAACCTGCTTCACATCGATATGCAGACCGTCGACCGCGTGAATCGCCAAGTTACCTTTGGCGACCAATTCACTCTGACGCAAGGTCTCATCGGTCGTGCCTTTCCCGGACATGGATGTCCACGCGAGGCTCGTGTTGCTCTTCTCATGACTTTCCTGATGAAGATCTTTCACACCTTCAAAAGTGATTGCACCACCACTATCGAGAGTCAGGTCTTTACCACTCTCCAGCTTGGCCACCTGATAGTGCTGGTCGCCCCCGCTGACCAACATCATGTTGCCGCCGGAGGTGATTTCGCTGCCGATGTTGGTGACCTGAGTCACCTCATCGCGCTTGGTTTTCTTGGCACCGAAAGAGCCCTTTTTCTTCTTGTCGTAGAGCGAGTAGTCGCTGTCTTGTGCGGCGAGGATGTCGAGCTTGTCGCCTGCGACCAGGTAGGCTTCGTCGCCTGCGGTGATGCGGCTTGAGATGACCGCGAGGTTCTGCCCGGCGCTGACGGCGACGCTGCCGCCTGCGTTGATCTCAGTCGATACCTGGCTGACGTGATCTTCCTGGATCGTCAGCTTCTTGCTCTTGGACAGGAAATGATCTTCGTCAGCTGCCGAGGCGATGGTGACGTTCTCGGTCGCAGCAATAGCGATGTCACGCTTGGCGTCGATCTGCGTGGCGATGGCGTTGACATCGCGTCCCGCCTGCACCGACAGATCTCGGCCTGCGCTGAGGGTTGAGGTGGTCTGGGTGATATCGCTGCTGGTGTGTTTACTATCCAACACCAGGCTGTTGACCACCTGGCTGGAGACCGTGTTGACGTCACGTCCGGCATTCAGCGTGAGATCACGCCCGCTCTGCAGCGCACTGCCGATGTTGTTGATGTCCCGACCTGCGGAAACGCTCAGGTCATTGGCCGCTTCAATGCGTGCAGCGTTGTCTGCATAGTCCTTGTGCAGTTGGCCGCGTGTACTGCTGTCGAGCGAGGTGATGGTGCGTTCGTTGATGACGTCACCGCCGATGGCGATTACGGTCACGTCGTGACCTGCCTAGTATTTATCTCGAAACGAGATTAACCACTACCCGCTGTGATCAATAAATATTGGCCAATCACACCTGTCAGAGGTTACACGATCAATACTGATATTTCCCCCCCAAAAAGAACTACCCTCCCCCACTCCCCAACCATTATCACTCGATCGACTTCTAATAAAAGCTTATCAATATTGCCATAATCCACTGATCCTGAAGCATCTCTAAATTCTCTAAATTCTTTCTTTTCCCATTTCAAATAGTCGAAGCTTGAAAAACATAGTTTAACTTTCTTGAAGCAATACAACTCATTTTCGAGGGGAGCTCTATATTCTGGATGCTGCTCACACAGCACCGCCTCCAAGTCAAACACCAGCGAACTTTCACTCTCTTTTACTGACAACACGTAACTATCTTCTAAAAAGTAACGCGCTAGAATCGGGACTTCATAATAGTTCATTTTTCTTGTCACAAATCAAAGTTTATAGGTGTGTGATTGCCAGGGCTTTTTCTAGTTACTGAATTGCCAAAAGGGTCTGTTCTGTCTCCTGCTGAATTCTTAAATTCAACATGTGGATCCTCACTTCCTGGGGCTCGTGAACTACCTTGCTTAATTGTCACGCGCGCAATCCCATTCTGATCGATGTATTTGAGTGGCCCCCCATCGCTCTGTGAAGCCTTCCAACCTTGGGCTTCTGCAAATTGTTTAACTTCACTCGCCAGTGGAGTTCGACCAGACCCGAATAACGCGTCGATTGCCTTTGATGCTCTGATATTAGACCAAAATGCATACGCTTTCTCCATCCCTTGAGCTTCTGCGGTTGTGAATCCTCCAGTCGCTATGTTGCTAGCAGCGGTCACTGGTGCTATCAACACGCCCTCGATCACGCCCTGCCCGGCGGAAAACGTGCGCTGAAGTTCTGCCCTGGCCGTCTGAGCCCTGTCGATTAAGATGAATTTATATTCGTCACAAACAGCCGTGGGACATTGGAGCTCACCGAGCGCGGCCAAGCCGCCGTCGACTTGATTCATCAAATCTTTCGCTCGAGCGGGCCCCACAGCCGACAGAGCGTCCGATAAATTGTCTTTACTCCGTTGATCGTACGTAGTCTTGCCATATTGAGCTACCCACGTGTTGCGGTAGCAGTCATCTGTGGTACAGGCTTTCATATCGCCAACGAAATCTTCCATCTCGTAGTGATTAAGAAAGTTGTACTGCGTCGCATTCTTAGCGATCCAGGATCCAGCCTCTATCGCCTTCGCGTCACCACCTGCCAAGGCAGCCGATAGCAAACCTACCATTTGCGAAGCTGATGTCAGGAGCATATCCCGCTGTTCAGGCGCAAGCTGAGTGATACTTCTGCGCAGAGCTGTGGCAAGGACTTCGTTTGCCCCAGCAGCGATCGCCCCAGCGTAGAAGTCGCTCCCAGACGCCTCAGCGAGAACACCACCAATCAAAGCGTGCAACGCAATCTTACCTGCGCTTCCATCTGGAAGGCGAAGGCCGCCAGCAGCGTCGAAACTCACCGCAGCCGCTGTATTCAGCAGTGAGGTTGTCAGCGCGCCACTGAAGCTTGCATTCAAACCCAAGGCTTTACTGAGGACTGTTGAAGTGCCGTTTTGCAAAACTTGATTTGCAGCAAACTTTCCAATGCCGTTCAAGCTCGTTAAATCAACTTTGACTTTTCCTGTTAGTGGATCAGTCTGGGTGCCTGTCATGCCATCAAACAGACCGGCGGTGAGGCCTGCGGTAATTCCGCTAACAGCGTATCCCTTCAGGGCGGTACTGGAAGTGGTGTCCTTGAGTACAGCTCCTAGGTCTCCTCGGTTATTAATCAGACTGGTGGTGGCTGTAGTAGCAGCACTCGTCGCGATCGCGGCGCCTCCGGCAGCAAGCGCCGTACCAGCACCTGCAGCGCTGAGAGCGCTCATAGCAGCCGGGCCTACAAACGCCGCTAGTAAAATCGCGATAGCCAACTGCGCCGCAACACCCAAACCTGAGTTGCTGTACTTGAAGGACTGGTGAATTTCCTGCACCAGTCGCCAGTCAACATCTCCGCGTTTCTCCGCATCTTTGAGCCACGTGAGATTCGGATCCGCCTTGACCATCGCATCAATGGCTTCGCTGACGGTCTGCTGATTAACCTGCTTCACATCAATGTGCAGGCCGTCCACGGCGTTGATTACCAAATTACCCTTGGCCAGCAATTCACTCTGGCGCAGTGTTTCGTCGGTACTGCCCTTGCCGGACATCGAGTTCCAGGCAGCATTGCTATTGTTCTTCTCGTGACTCTCCTGATGCAGATCCTTCACGCCCTCGAACAAAATCCCGCCACCGCTGTTCAAGGTCAGGTCTTTACCACTCTCCAGCTTGGCCACCTGATAGTGCTGATCGCCTCCGCTCACCAGCATCATGTTGCCGCCGGAGGTGATTTCGCTGCCGATGTTGGTGACCTGAGTCACCTCATCGCGCTTGGTTTTCTTGGCGCCGAAAGAGCCCTTTTTCTTCTTGTCGTAGAGCGAGTAGTTGCTGTCCTGTGCGGCGAGGATGTCGAGCTTGTCGCCGGCTACCAGGTAGGCTTCGTCGCCTGCAGTGATGCGGCTTGAGATGACAGCAAGATTCTGCCCGGCGCTGACGGCGACGCTGCCGCCTGCGTTGATCTCGGTCGAGACCTGGCTGACGTGGTCTTCCTGGATCGTCAGCTTCTTGCTCTTGGAGAGGAAGTGATCTTCGTCAGCTGCCGAGCCGATGGTGACGTTCTCGGTCGCGGCAATGGCGATGTCACGCTTGGCATCGATCTGCGTGGCGATGGCGTTGACGTCGCGTCCCGCCTGCACCGACAGATCTCGGCCTGCGCTGAGGGTTGAGGTGGTCTGGGTGATGTCGCTGCTGGTGTGCTTGCTGTCCAGCACCAGGCTGTTGACCACCTGGCTGGAAACCGTGTTGACGTCACGTCCGGCATTCAGCGTGAGATCACGCCCGCTCTGCAGCGCACTGCCGATGTTGTTGATGTCCCGACCTGCGGAAACGCTCAGGTCATTGGCCGCTTCAATGCGTGCAGCGTTGTCTGCATAGTCCTTGTGCAGTTGGCCGCGTGTACTGCTGTCGAGCGAGGTGATGGTGCGTTCGTTGGTGACGTCACCTCCAATGGCGGTCACGGTCACGCCGCGACCAGCGATGATGCCGCCCGCCTTGTTGGTGATGTCGTTGCCCGCCAGTGTATCCAGACGGTTGCCCGCCTGCATCAGACCGCTTATTTTCGCCACTCAGTTCGTGCTCAGCGAGCTAAGCATCGTCGCGGGTCAGGGGTGGCGGTCTACAATACCCAGATCGCAGATATCTGCGCAGCCTCATCGAAAGTCAACTAAATTTATAGCGGTGATGTCGTCTGCACTTAAGCTGACCTTAAAACCACAAAAAACTGTTTCACTTGAGTGGGTTTGAGGATGCACTTAAGCCGCGAATAGCAAGATCATCTATGTTTTCGGCATCGTTACCATTTGTTTTGTATCAACGCAAAAGATTAATTAGGAATCTCTATATAAAATGAATTAGCATGAATCTCCCAAGACATCCAGCCAGGAAAAGGCGGGGCATTGAGAGCACCCTCCAAGTGGTATTTTTCACAAGACATGCTCAAAAAACATGGCGAATTAAGTTCTTGAATTACTTTGAGCCCTGTGGAGTTTTTTCTGTCCTCTGCGTATTCAACAACTGTACTTTTTGAAAAAGAAACACCTGAAAAGACAAACCAACACCCACCAACAAACTCATTCATAGCATATATACTTTCAGATTTACTTATATACTGCACCCATTCCCCACCTTGACTACGAGCCCTCAAAAGCCCGTCTACAGATTCCCATTCATCATATTCAGCCTGCCTTGCAGCATCGTAAATATAATGCACGGGAAATATATTTTCAGCACGAGCACTTTCACTTTTCTCGCATTTAGTAAGCGCGACACCATCAAAATCATTTTCAAGCCTACAATATGGCAGGACTAGACCCTTTTCAACAAATACCCGAAGCGAATCCCCTGCAACGCTCCACCCTCCGTAGATGCAATCAAATGTAACCAGGGCTTCAAAATCTATTGAAACTCTCATTTTATTTTCTCCAAAACGATCGTTTTCATACTGTCCAGATTTGTAATAACGCTTCCATCTGTACGAAGGAAGGTCTGCCCTGAAAACCGAGAGTCCAGTGGGCCGTCCTGTATAACTCTCACTCCCAAAAACTCAAGATCAGACGCACTGGGAAGCTTTCCGTAAGGGTTTGCGGCGTTCGCGTTGATGAAAATCTTCCCACCTGGCTCAACCACCCGAGTTGCTTCCGGCAAATAATCCATCATAGAGAAGGTGCCTCCCGCTTCTTTTGGAATGAATGGGTTGCTAGCAACAATCTCTCCCACTGAGCCGTCTTTAAAAGGTAGCTGCCTTGCATCCGCACGAATACCAGACTGAATATCCGCACTTATATCAACGTTTAAGGCTCCCGGTGTCTGCGAATTTTTCCCACCAAACAAATCGATTGTAGGTTTCAAAGCTGAATCAGCTGCTTTTCCTACGTCTTTTGCTCCTGTTGCGAGTATATCCTCAGCACCCTCCCCCACCAATCCCGCAGCGCGCCGCTCGGCCATATAGGCCATAAAACCTTTGGCCGCCGAGCCTCCTAGGCCAGTCGCTGCCATCAGCAGAATATCCTTCTCACTCAACAGCGGCACAATCCCGCCACCAAGGATCGTGGTAATCTGCTGATAGGCGTTCTGATTCTGCCAGTTAGACGTACTGATAGAGCCGATTTCACTTTGATGCTGAAGTGCAGCCGCCGGGCCAAATTGGTTTGCCCACTCAACCGGGATAGCACCAAAGTCATCCCCAGAGGTCGCGTTCCCGAGATTGCTGTTGAATAACGTTGAATCCTTGTACTGCGCAGCGGTCGCCGAAAACGCGTAAACTGCATCTCCTTTCGCAACGATCGGCGTTCCGTCCGACCAAGTCAGTTGGATCTTTTGGTTTTTGAGCTGGGTGACTACTTCCTCAGCAACGGCCATATCGTCCAGCAAACGCTGCTTTTCAGGGTTTACATCTGCTCCAGTGTCCAGGATCGCCTTGAGCTGAGCGGCAGCGGTTGCATCAATGTCCGCTCCTGCTTCGAGGTTGAGCAGGGCTTCCCACGAAATACCAGAGTTACTCTTGCCCTGTTCATCCAGTTTGGCGGCTTGCGCAGCCAACATTTTCTTTTCAAAGGTATGAAGCTGGCGATTGTACGATTGGGCGTTGCCAGCAATCTCCGAGCCCTTCGATATGTCTCCACCTACAGCGGCAGCGGCGAACAGGCCTACCAACTTAGACGCAGCGTTCACCATACGGTCATGATCGGTCGCATCGGCGCCCTTAAGAAACTCGCTTTTGTCTAGGTATTCAATTAACGCCTCGTTTGCACCCGCAGCGGCAGCGCCGGTTTTGAAATCTCCCCCCATTACCTCGGAGAGAAGTCCGCCGACGACAGCGTGTAGGGCAATTTTGTAGGCACCACTCTCTGGCAGGTCAAACTTCTTGCCGATGTCACCTACGCCATTAAATGCAGTGGCTTGCAGTACAGTGAACACACTCCCCATCATCGAATCTTTGAAAGTGCCAGTGCCCAACGCCTCGTTGAGCGCACCGTTTACTGCGCCGCCTGCCAGCTGAATTGCGCTAAACCTGGCCAATGCCGCCGGATCCATAAGGCTAGGTACCACACTAGGCCCTGTTATTTTGCCGGTCGCGGAGTCCATGCTGGCGCCAAACCAGTTCGAACTCGCGTAATTGATGAAGCCGGCTGTAAGTCCGGATACCGCCGCGCTTTGCAAGCTTCCTTTGCTGAAAGTGTCCTTGACGACCGCGCCAAGGTTGCCTTTGTTACTGATTGCACTGTTAGCTGCGGTAACCTCCAGACTCACTACCACAGCGTTCGCCAAGCCAGCACTGAACGTACCTGCGGTGGCCCCAATCAACCCGGCGCCCGCACCACCCGTTAAAGCAGCGAGCAAAATGGCCAGCACCAACTGAGCTCCAGCCCCCAGTCCTGAATGCGAGTATTTGAAAGACTGGTGAATCTCTTGCACCATCCTCCAGTCGACATCCCCCCTCTTCTCGGCGTCCTTCAGCCAAGCCAAATCAGGGCTTGCAGTAACCATCGCATCAATGGCTTCGCTGACGGTCTGCTGATTAACCTGCTTCACATCGATATGCAGACCGTCCACCGCGTGAATCGCCAAGTTACCTTTGGCGACCAATTCACTCTGACGCAAGGTCTCATCGGTCGTGCCTTTCCCGGACATGGATGTCCACGCGAGGCTCGTGTTGCTCTTCTCATGACTTTCCTGATGAAGATCTTTCACACCTTCAAAAGTGATTGCACCACCACTATCGAGAGTCAGGTCTTTACCACTCTCCAGCTTGGCCACCTGGTAGTGCTGATCGCCTCCGCTGACCAGCATCATGTTGCCGCCCGAGGTGATCTCGCTGCCGATGTTGGTGACCTGAGTCACCTCATCGCGTTTGGTTTTCTTGGCGCCGAATGAGCCCTTTTTCTTCTTGTCGTAAAGCGAGTAGTCGCTGTCCTGTGCGGCGAGGATGTCGAGCTTGTCGCCCGCTACCAGGTAGGCCTCGTCGCCTGCGGTGATGCGGCTTGAGATGACGGCAAGATTCTGCCCGGCGCTGACGGCGACGCTGCCGCCTGCGCTGATCTCGGTCGAGACTTGGCTGACGTGGTCTTCCTGGATCGTTAGCTTCTTGCTCTTGGACAGGAAGTGATCTTCATCGGCCGCCGAGGCGATGGTGACGTTCTCGGTCGCGGCAATGGCGATGTCACGCTTGGCGTCGATCTGCGTGGCGATGGCGTTGACGTCGCGTCCCGCCTGCACCGATAGATCTCGGCCTGCGCTGAGGGTTGAGGTGGTCTGGGTGACGTCGCTGCTGGTGTGCTTGCTGTCCAGCACCAGGCTGTTGACCACCTGGCTGGAGACCGTGTTGACGTCACGTCCAGCATTCAGGGTCAAGTCACGTCCGCTCTGCAGCGCACTGCCGATGTTGTTGATGTCTCGACCTGCGGAAACGCTCAGGTCATTTGCTGCCTCAATGCGTGCAGCGTTGTCTGCATAGTCCTTGTGCAGTTGGCCGCGTGTACTGCTGTCGAGCGAGGTGATGGTGCGTTCGTTGGTGACGTCACCTCCAATGGCGGTCACGGTGACGTCGCGACCGGCGATGACGCCGCCCGTCTTGTTGGTGATGTCGTTGCCTGCCAGTGCATCCAGACGGTTGCCCGCCTGCATCAGGCCGCTGTTGACCAAATCCTTGCCTGCGGTGGCCGACAGATTGTTGGTGGCTTTGAGGGTGCCAACGTTGTCGAGATTTTCGCCTGCGATGAGGGTGACGTCGTTGCCGGCGATCAGTGCGCCATTGGGTGCCAGGCGGTTGTCGGCCTGGGCGAGATACAACACGGGCACCAGCACTTTTTCGCCATTCACTTCGTGCTCTTCGAGCCAGACGATGTCGTGGGTCAGCGCAGCGACTTGCTGAGAGGTTAGCGAGACGCCAACGGACAGGTTCAGCGCGTCCTTGCTGGCGATGGCGTTGTTCATCAGGTACTTGAACTGATCCTCGTTGGAGGTCTGTCCATCGATGAAGGCCTGGCCGGTGCGTGCGGTGATGGCCTGTTGTACTAGACGTTGCTCGTAAAGGCCGTCGCCGAGGCGCTTCTGCGCCAAGTCAGGGTCGTAGCCCAACGCCGAGAGCATGTAGTCCGAGCTCATGAACTGCTTGAGGTCGGTGAGCACGGGGTTGGTTTCGATGAGGTATTTGCCGGTGCTTGGATTGGCAGCAGAGCTTGGCAAGCCTTGAACGCGCGTCAGTCCTTGCGGATTGTTATCGACGTTGACAGCGCTGACGCTGGCGCTCACACCCGCATTCTGACGATCTGCAACGGTCAGCGATTGCCCCGTCGCGGTCGGTGCACTGGCATCGGCTACCAGTACGTCTCGGGATGAGATGCCGGGCAAGACTTGGTCGCGCTGCGTCGCGGTGACACTAGCGTTGCCAAGGCTCCAATTCTGAGGGGAAGCGCTGGCTTGGGTACCGCCCTCTGCGCTAAGACGAAACAGTCCGTTCTGCCCAGCCGGAAGACTAAAGCCTGGAAGGCTTGTTGGGTCGACCTGCTGTTGAGCCAGATCAGGTGGCAGCTGTGCGTTCAGTCGAACCACAACCGTGCTGCCTGTTCCGCTTGCGCGTGTGTCGGCGACCTTATTGGTACCCGCTGCAGACGCGTAGTCTTCGTGGATGACGCTGTTTTGCAGATCTTTGGTAGCGGTGATGGACACATTGCCGGCCGCCTGAATCACTGCACTGCGGCCTGCGCTGCCGGTGCCGTCTTTGGCGACTTCTACATCGCTGATCAGTGCCAGCCCTGCAAGCTCCGATGGCAGCTGTGCAAGGTTTGAAGCGTTGTATTGTGATGCTGGAAAACCGCCCCAAGCATAACCAACAAGGGTCGCCGGATAACGGTAGCTTCCGACGACTTCGCCGGTTGCAGCGTCCTTCACGCCGATGTATTGGTGGTCTTCACGCTCACCTTTACCGCCGCGCTCGGTATAGATTGCGGAATAAGGGACACCCAATGCCAGGTCGCCGTTGGCATTGACGTAGTAGACATTGGGGAAATCTGGGTTGTTACGTTGGTTGTAGGCGTCAATAGTCGGCATGAATCGCTTGACCGTGCCGTCAGTAACGTCCTGCCCCGTGATGGCTCCGCCCTGGTAGTACGTTCGCGTACGCTCGACCGTGCCGCTCACCGCACCGATGTTTTTGACCGTGTCGGCCTGGATCGAAATATTGCCGCCTGCGCTGACGATGCTTTTGCTGTTGAGAAAGGTGCTGCCGGTGAAGGTGAAATTGCTCCCGGCAGTCAACAGCGCAGAAGAAGTGGTATCGCTGTCCTGCCCGGCGTCGAAGGTCTCCCGGGCGATGTAATTGACCTCGTAGTGATCGCCGCTGCAATCGAGGCACTGCACGGCGATGAAACCTTTGACGAGTGTGCGCCCGACTGCAAAATTTTGTGTCCCGTCCGAGCCCTCGGTACGGTTTTCGAACGCTGTTGCGTTGATTGTGAATGCGCCGCCGCTCTCCATCGAACCGGAGATATTCGAGACCTGATTGGCGCGCGCCGTGCCATACCCGCCCACGGTGAGGTTGCGCAGGCTGTAGAAGTCGCCCTTGAGGTTGGTCAGCGTGGCAGTGTTCAGCTGCATGTCCGTGCCGCTGAAGATAAGCCCCTGGTTGCTCAGCGCAGGTGTGGTCACAGTGAGAGCCTGAGCCGCGCCCAACGTGCCGTAGTTCGCGAGACCACCCGCGTTCACGATCAGGTCGGTGCCTGAGGTGATGTGCCCATAGCTGGTCGCCGAACCTGAAATGTTGAGGTCGGTGCGTGCACCACCGGCAATGCTGGCAGCGCTGCCCATGGCCAGCTGACTGGCTGTGAGGGCCAGGGTGCCAAGGCTGCTGGCTCGTCCGTTGCCGCTGTAGCCGCCACCCAGGGTCAGGGTCAGCGTTCCGTCACTGGCGATGACACCATCGTTGATCCAGTTCCCGCCCGTGCCGACAAAGGCGCTCGATGCGAGCAATTGCCCGGTCGCTGTCTGCGTGAAGTTAGTAACGTTGACCTTGAGCGTGCTGGCCTGAATGACGCCATTGTTTGTCCAGCTGTCAGCGTTAAGGGTCAGTGCACCCCGGCTGATGAAGCTACCCCCGGCGCTCATGATGTTGGCCGTGGAAACACCGAAGTTGCCATTACCCACGTGCAATACAGTGCCGCCGCTGTTAAGCAGACTGCCTACACCGAGGTTCAGGTCAGTGTTCGCGGTTTCCAGGGTGCCGTTGCGGTTATCAAACAGGCCGCCAATCTGGAAGTTCGTCGTGCCGTTGGTGCCCAGAGCCCTCAGTTTGCCGGTCTGGTTGTCGAGGCTGGCAGCGCTGATGTTGAGGGTGCTGTCGCTTTCGATGATGCCCAGACGGTTGTTCAGCGCGCCGCTCAAATTCAGGTCGATTTGCTCCCCGGCGATCTGGCCGTCGTTGTCGCCGCTGTTATCGAAACTGTTGCCGGTGACGTTGATTTTTTGCTTGGCGTACAGGCCGCCGTTGCGGTTGTCAAAGTTGCCGCTACCGGTGTTGATCAGCGCGTCACCGGTCTGCGCGGAGAGGCGACCGCCGTAGTTGTCGATGCCCGCCAGGGCGCGAATGTCGAGGCGTTGCGCCTGGGTGATGCCGCCCTGGTGATTAACGTCGTAGCCGTTTTTCAGCACGCCGGTGATGCGCGCGGTGAAGGCGTTTTGCAGACTGGAGAGCACGCCGCCACGGTTGTCGACGTTGTTGGCGGTGAGGTTGAGATCGCCGCCCTGAGCGATGATCTTGCCGGTCTGGCTGTCGATGTCGCCGCTGATGGTCAGGTTCAGTGCGCCTTGGCTTTGCAGCGTGCCCCGGCTGTTGGCGAGGCTCGCGGCCTGCACTGTGAGGCCGGCATTTTTGCTGTAGATCAGGCCGTCGTTGGCGTTCTGGATCGCGCCGCTGGCGGTCAGCAGCAGTGGGGCATTGGCGGCGACAGTGCCTGCGTTACTGTTGTCCAGGCCGCCAGTGAACAGGGTCATGGCCTGCTGGCTGGCGAGTTGACCGCCCTGGTTGTTGATCTGCGTAGCACGACTGATCAGCAGATCACCCGCACTGGCGAGCTTGCCGTGTGTGTTGGTCAGGTTGCCGAGCAGGTCAAGGGTGACACCGGCGTTGCTGGCGATGCTGCCAGCGCTGTTGTCCAGATCGGCGCCGGTGAAACTCAGGGCCTGTTGCGCGTTGATCGTGCCAGCCGCGTTACCCAGTTGCGCGGCGGTGACCGTCAAGGCGGCGCCACTGTCGATCAGGCCGTTCTGGTCGTTGTCCAGCAAGCCGCTGACGGTGTAGGTCTGCCCTGCTCCGCTGGACAAAATCCCGCCCCGGTTATCGACGCTGGATGCGTTAACGGTCAGTGCCTTCTGGCTGACCACCGCGCCGTTGCCCGCATTGAGCAAGGCGCCCGTGAGTTCAACACCGACGTTGCCATTACGGCTCGACAGCGTGCCGCCATTGCGGTTGTCGAGGCTGCCGCCGCTGACGTCGAGCCCTTCCCAGCCGGAGATCAGGCCGAGTTGGTTGAGCAGCGAATCGGCATTGAGGGTGAGCTGCTGATTGCTGATCAGCTTGCCGTTGCTGTTGTCCAGCGTGCGGCCTGTGAGGCTGATGCTCTGGCTGCTGGAGATTTCACCACCAGCGTTTTTCAGGTCGCGCAGGTGGCTGATCGTCAGGGGATTCTGGGTGGTGATCAGACCGTCTCTGTTGTCGAGGTCTGCGCCGTTCAGGTCGAGGTTCAGCGCAGTGGCGCCCAACAGCGTGCCAGCGACGTTATTGATGCCGGACGCTTTCAGACTGAGGGTTTGCGCGGCATTGATCAGGCCGTCATTGCTGTTGCTCAACAGGCCGTCGACGTTGAGGGTCAAGTCGCCACGACTGGTCAGGGTGCCTGCGCTGTTGTCCAGGGTGCCGCTGCGTGCATCGAGGCTGGCGGCGGCAATCATGCCTTTCACGTTGGTCAGGGCCTGAGCGACGCGCACGATCAGCGCCTGATTGCTGAGCAGTTTGCCGTTGCTGTTGTCGAGGCTGTCGGCGTTGAAATCGAAACCCAGGCTGCTGGAGATTTCGCCGTTCTGGTTGTTCACGCCTGCGAGGTTTTTCAGCAGCAAGGCGCCGGGGGCGTTGATCAGGCCGTTCTGGTTGTTGAGCTGGCCATGGTTCAAATCCAGGGTCAGGCTGGCGTTGCTGAACAGTGTGCCGCCTTGCTGATCGAGCCCGCTGACGCTGGCGATCAGCGCCTTGTTGCTGCCGATGCTGCCACCGGTGCTGTTGCTGAGGTGTGCGGCGCTCAGCTCAAGGCTGTCGGCACTGGTCACGCGCCCGTTGTGGCTGTTGTCGAAATCGCCGGTGTGAATCGCCACCGCGCCTTTGCCGCTGATGCTGCCGTTTTGCGAGTTGTCCAGGCTGGCACTGTTGAGGGTCAGGCCGCCATCAGTGATCAGCTTGCCGCCTCTGCTGCTGACGGCGCCGGTGCTGTCGATGCTTAACGCCCCGGCACTGGACAGACTCCCGCCGTCGTTGGTCAGCGAGGCGCTGCGAACACTGAGCGTGCCTTCGCTGCTGAGCAGGCCAAGGTTGTTCAGCACGTCGCCGCTCAGGCCTAGATCGACGTTTTGCAGGCTGAGCAGGTTGCCGCCGCTGTTATCCAGGCGTGTGCCGGCCAGGCTCAGGCCGGTTTTGCCTGACAGCACGCCGTTGTTGCGGTTGGTGAGTTGATCGACCGCCAGGGTCAGGTTTTTCTGGCTGATCACGCGCCCCGCATCGCTGTTATCGAGCTGCTGCGCCGTCACGCTGATCGCGTCCTGGCTGGATACCTCGCCACCTCGGTTGTCGATGTTGGCGACGTTCAACGTCAGCAGGCCATTGGCGCTGAGCAAACCGTTTTGGCTGTTGTCGAGCCGGGTGCCGGTCAGGCTGAGGCTTCCCAGCGCTATGAACTGGCCGCCCTGTTGCTGCAGGCCACCGATGTTGGCGATGAGGTCTTGCTTGCTGGCGATTTGTCCGAGGCTGTTATCGATGCTAGCGGCGCTGAGCACCAACTTGCCGTCGGCGATCAGCGCGGCGTTGCGGTTGATCAGAACGTCGTCGACGTCGAGGGTCATCGCGCCACGGCTGCTCAGCAGGCCGTCGGTGTTGTCGAGACTTCCCGCGCCAGCATCGATGGCCGCTGCGGAAATTGCGCCGTTGACGTTGGCCAACGCGTGGGCGACGCGCACTATCAAGCTCTGATCGCTCAGCAGTTTGCCGTTGCTGTTATCGAGACTGTCGGCGTTGAACGCAAAACCCAGTGCGCTGGAAATTTCGCCGTTCTGGTTGTTCACGCCAGCAAGGTTTTTCAACAGCAAGGCGCCCGGCGCGTTGATCAGGCCATTCTGATTGTTGAGCTGGCCGTGGTTGAGGTCGAGGGTCAGCGTGCCGTTACTGAAGAGCTCGCCATTTTGTTGGTCGAGGCCGGTGACGCTGGCTGTCACAGCCTTGGCAGCGGCGATGCGCCCCCCGTCCTGGCTGGTGACCTGCGCTGCGTTGAGGCTCAGGCTGTCGGCGCTGGAGAGCTGGCCGTTGTGGCTATTGTCGAACGCGCCGGTGCTGACAACCGTCGCGCCCTTGCCGGAAATTGCGCCCTGATTACGGTTGTCCAGGCTGGCACTGGTCAGCGCCAATGTGCCGTCGGTGCCGATCGAACCCTGCTGGTTAAACACCGCACCGTGGGTGGCGACCGACAAGGCACCGGCACTGGACACCTTGCCAGCGGTGTTGGTCAGCGTTTCGGCGGCGACGTTAAGCGTGCCTTCGCTGCTGAGCAGGCCGCTGGCGTTGTTAAGGTCACCGCTGAGGTTAAGGCTCACATCGGTCTGGCCAGACAACGTACCGCTGCTGTTATTCAGCATCCCGCCGTCGAGGCGCAACGCGCTGCCTGCGTAGATCAGACCGTTGTCCTGGTTGAAGACATTGGCAATGTTGAGGTTCATGGCGCCGCCGGACAGCAGCCTGCCAACGCTGCTGTTGTTCAGCTGGCTGGCCTTGATGCGCACATCGGCGCTGCTGGAGAGCTCGCCGCTGCGGTTGTCGATGTCCGAAACATCGAGGCTCAGCGCTTTTGTCGAACCCACCAGGCCGCCCGCGCGGTTGTCGAGCTGGCTACCCTTGAGGTTCAGAGTGCCTTGGGCGACCACTTCGCCTTTCTGGTTGTTCAACGTGGTGAGGGTGGCGTTGAGGTCGCGCTTGCTGGAGATGCGCCCGTTGCTGTTGAGCACCACATCGGCGTTGACCAGCCCTGCCCCGCCTGCGCTGATCAGGCCGTTCTGGTTGTTCAGCGTGGCTTGGACGTTCAGGGCCAGATTGCCCCCGGCAGTGATCTGCCTGCCGCTGTTGTCGAGGCTCTGGCTCGTGGTGGCGCTCAGGTCGCGGCTGGCAATCACCGTTCCGTTGTTGCGCAGGTTCTGCGCATTCAGCGCCACATCACCCGCTGCGTTGCGGCTGTTGCCGGCGTTCACCCCCGCTTCCACGATCGCGTTGTTGGTCAGCTGGCCGTTGCTGCTCAGGCTGATGCGATCACGTGCGGCGATGTTCTGCTGGATGTTTAGCGCGTCGCGGGTCTGCATGTCGACGCTGTTGCCGTACACCGCACCCTGCACATCGGCACTGGCCGCCTTGACGTTGACCGCGCCGTTGGCCGCGACCTGGGCCATGACCAGTTGGCCGTTGGCGTCGATCTGGATGTCGCCTGCGCTGGCGGCCAGGTTGGCGAGCTTCACGCCGACACCGGCTTCGGTGCCCACCAGGCGAATCGCGCCAGCGTACATGCCGCCCAGTGCCGAGCTGTCGATGGCCAGTTGCGGTTTTTCGCTGCCGCCGTCGGCCAGCGCCGTGGCGTTGAGGGTCTGGACGTCGACGTCGTTGCGACCGGTGACGATATTGAGTTTTTTGGCGTGCAGCTCGGCGTTGATTTTCGCGCTGCGGGTGATGATGTCGAACTGGTCGACGTTGTCGGCGCTCAGCCCTGCGCCGTCGATGGAGACGCTGCCGCCGTCGACGTGAAAGTGATCGAGCCGGCCGTTGTCGAGCACCGGTTTGCCAGTGGTCAAGGTCACTTGCGGCGTGTTGATGAAGCCGCAGCCGTTGCAGCTGATGCCGTAGGGGTTGGCGACGATGACATGGGCCGACTGCCCGGCCACTTCGGTATAGCCCTTGAGTTGCGTGGCGTTGGCGCCGGTCACTTCGTTGAGGATGGTACTGGCGGCGCGGCCGTTGAGGTTCTGGTTGCCGAGGATGATGCCGCCCAGCTGCGTGCTCTGGGTGCGGTCGGTGGCGTTGTTGAGGATCACGCCCTGAGTGCCGACGTTGTACTGCTGATACTGGTTGTGGGAAAGCCCACTGGCATTGGGCGCGGCGATGTTGACGATGGGCACGCCGTTGCCCGCCTGGCCCAGCGTGGTGTTGGTGGTGCCGCTCACGGCAATGCCATCGGCCTGGGCCAGCAGCGGTTGCCAGAACATCGCCTGCACCAGAATCAGCGCGATGCCACGCTTGGGCAGGCCGCAGAACGACGGTCGCTCGATCAGTGTCGCGCAGGGTTGGCGGGCAAGAAAGTTGAAGAAACGAACGTCCATGTCAGGCATCCCGGCGAAACGTTAGAGGAAAAAGTCCAGGCGGAAATAGATCGGCGATTCACGCTCGATCAGGCCGGCCGGACGCTCCAGAGAGTGGGCAAAGGTGGCGGTCGCCGCGACGTGCTGGCCACGGGCGAAAAATTCGAATGAGTTGCTGGACAAGCGCCCATGCTGGTCGCCGTTGTAGCGATCGTTGCGGATCACGCCCTGGTCGTAACCGACGGCAGTGCCATAATCGCCGAACACCGGGCGCAGCCATTCCAGGGTCACCGGGCGGGTCAGGCGCAGTTCGTTGCGCCAGTAGCCGCCGCTGTCGCCGGACAAGAACTGATCCTTGTAACCGCGCACCGACGCCGAGCCGCCCAGGCTCATGCGCTGGGGGCTGAACAGCACGTCTTCGCTGCGCTGCCCGGTGGCCAGGCTGGTGAAGGTCAGGCTCTCGCCCAACAGCTTGAACGGCTGCAGGTAGCTGACCGTGCCGGTGTACTTGCGGTACCGCGCATCGGCCTCGCCAAGGCCGGGGTGGTTATTGTCCTGGGCACCGAAGGCGCTGATGCCCTGCTGCATGCCCAGGTCGACGTTGAGAAACGCCCCGCCGATACGACGCCCGTGGTTGATGCCGTACTGCACTTCGCTGATGCGGTTGCTGCTCAGCGCCAGGCGGCTGTCTTCGATGTAGTTGTTGGTGCGCAGGTTGGACAGACCGACGTTGAGCGAGGTCTTGCTCAACGCGTCGCGATAGATGACCCGCTCGGCGCGCACCTGGTGGGTCTGGCTGTCGCCGCTCTGCTTGAAGTTGAAACCGTTGGCCTGCACCTGAGAGCGAAAATCGCTTTCGCTGTAGCTGTAACTGAAGTTCCACCAGCCCCACGGCAGGGTGTAGGCCAGCGAAGCGTTGTGCGAGGTGTGCGCCGAATCGGTCATTGCATCGTGGCCGCCGCGCAGGCTCAGCTGATCGGCCAAACCCAGCGGGCTGTCCCACTCAAGGCCGGTATTCCACTGCTGTTCGCCGGTGCTGCGCTGGCCATCGTTGTTGCGCGACAGGCTCGCGCGCCAGGGTTTCTGCGGGGTGTTCTTGACCAGCACGTCACTGCCGCCAACGGCTTGGCCGGGGGTCAGCTCCATTTGCGCCTGATTGGATGGCAACCGGTTGAGCTGATCAACCATCTGCTCGATCTCGCGCAGGTTGACCAACTGCCCTTCCCGCCCCGGAAACGCCATGGCCAGCTCGCGATCACTCAGGCCGCTGTTGGCATCGCTTTTGAGCTTCTCAAGGCGACCTTCGATGACCAGCACCTGCAGCTGCCCCTTCGACAGATCCTGTTGCGGCAGGTAAGCGCGGCTGGTGACCAAGCCCTTCTCGATGTACAGATCGGTGATGACTTTCAACAGTTCGTTGAGCTGCGAGACGCCCAGGCATTGGCCCTGATACGGCTGGGTCAAACGTTTGCGCTCAGACTCGAAAAGTGAGTCGGCGCCTTTGAGTTCAATGGTGGTGATGGTGAAGCAGCGGCTGTCGGCGGGTGCGCTGGGTTGCACCGGCGAGCCTTGCTTGCCGGGCAAATCCTTGAGTTCTTCGAGGCGGCGTTGTTGCTCTTGCAGCAGGCGGTCCTGGCGGTCGCGGATCAGGTCTTGATCGCCGGGGGTGGGCGCGGCGTTGACTGAACAAGCGATGAGGGTCAGCAGACACAGCAGCCCGACCTTCGAAACAGAAGAATCCACGAAGCGTCCTTGCAATAGCACAGTGATATCAATGAGCGGTGGCGATACTAAAGAGCCACTACTTTGACGTCAATTACCGGACGACGACCGCTTGTCGGATTTGTTACATCTTGAAACATTGGCAACAATCATGAATTGCAGCACAGAAGTGAGGGGAATGATCGGGCATGCCTGTCTGGCATGGGTCGACTAGGGGTGTAACAACAAAAAAGCGATCATCCGGGTAAGGGGTGATCGCTTGGGATGTGACTTGCGTGAGCGCTAGTGAGTGAGGCGCTCGTAGTCCATTTCGCCGGCCACTTCGCGGAAGTTCATGTGGTCCAGCTGTTTGCTCTGTTCAGCCAGACGCCCAGCGCCAGCCTTGTCAGCGCCATCGGAGGCCAAGCCGCGTTCAGGCTGGCCGTTGGCGGCGACAGCGTTTGCGCCGACATGATCAGCGCCATCGGACGCTACGCGGTTGGCACCTACTCGATCCGCGCCATCGGCTGCTACTGCGTTGGCACCCACGTGGTCTGCGCCATCGGCTGCGACACGATTGGCACCTACTCGATCCGCGCCATCCGCCGCTACGCGATTGGCACCGACGCGATCTGCGCCATCAGCCGCTACGCGATTAGCACCGACGCGATCCGCGCCATCAGCTGCGACACGATTGGCACCCACGCGATCCGCGCCATCAGCCGCTACGCGATTGGCACCGACGCGATCCGCGCCATCAGCAGCAACACGATTGGCACCGACGCGATCTGCGCCATCAGCCGCTACGCGATTAGCTCCGACGCGATCTGCGCCATCAGCCGCAACGCGATTGGCGCCTACACGATCTGCGCCATCAGCCGCTACGCGATTGACACCGACGCGATCAGAACCATCAGAGGCCGTGGCATTCGCGCCTACATGATCAGTGCCATCGGATGCCGTAGCGTTGGCCCCCACATGATCGGCTCCATCGGAAGCCGTCTTGTTCGGCCCTACCTTTTCGGAGCCATATTCTGCAACTGTCTTGCCTTGATCCACATCTGAAGCCGCATAAGCAGCGGACACACCCAGCGCCAACACGGAAACCGTGAGGCCCATCATCAGTTGTCTCTTCATAACCAATTGCTCCACGTGTCATGTCGGTCGATGCGAGCAAGATGCCCGGCGAGTTGCCTTCCTCGACAATGAAAACATCGCACTTCGCAATGAGCGCGAGCGTACTTTCCTGATAACTACAGAGGGCCAGAACAGCCAGCAGGCGAAGATGAACCAGATAGTGCATTGCAAAAGCAACTGCCCGCACTTGCTCAGGATAGACCGTTTTCTCCGGCATCGCCCGATGGCATAGGACTACCCGCCCAATGGCAGGCTCATACGCTACCGAAAGTTTCGAGTGAGCGCGCGCCGGTTAGTTCGGAAGGTGCAAATAAAAGCACAATTGTGCAAGTGACAACATGTGCGAACTTACAAACATTGATCGCGTTTCCGCAACAATACTGCGTTTAGCACTGCGGCTTATAAGTGCATGCCTTACTCAACTAAGCCCTGCGGCATATAAACAGCGTGTAAGTAATTGATTTAACGACACGGGAAGGCATTACAGGAATGAGCCAGCGTCCCCGTCTGCAACGGGAGACGCCAGATTGGGTAGAAATTGCGCAACAGATCCTTACGCCAGGTTCATGGCGTCGTCGTCAGCATTGCGCTCGCGACGTCGCACGTGGGTGTCGTACTGGGCGCGTAACGCCGCGCCGGTGGTGACTGCGGCGTCGATGCCGTCGGCAGCTGTTTGCGCAACCGCCCGAGCGCCTTGTGCTGTTTTGGTGCCGACGAACGACGCCGTTGCAGAGGCCGCGCCTTTGACGCCGTTCTGCAGCAGGTCTTCCGCAGCTCGTGTGGCAGGGTCGGTGACCACGCCTGCAGTCGTCCAGCCAGCGAATACGGCCGATGAGGCGACCGCGTTGGTGAGCTGGCTGACGGCGGTCTTGGCGTAGGGGTTGCTGAGGTGTTTTGTCGCCAGTTCCTGCAACTTGCCAACCCCCGCAAAACCGCCCGCCAGGGCCAGGCCGTTCTGAGTCAGGCTGCTGGCCGACACCAGGCTGCGCACGGCCTTGCTGCCGTCGGTGAGGATGTCGATAGGCATCCCGGCCAGGCGTTTGCCAGCGTTGAGTGCCGCGCCGCTGTAACTGGCGTTCTTTATTCCCCGATAGGCCTCAAGCCATTCGGTTTCCTCGTCCAGTGGCTTGGCGTCGGCGTCCTTGCGGCCGAACACGTAGGCGCCACCGCGCTGATGATCGCGGCGCTCGGTGTTCTGCATGCGGCTGGCGAATGCCGCGTTGGCCGCCAGGCCACCCAAGGCGGCGATGCCCGTGTCGACCGCCGCCTGGGCCTTGGGATGCCCCGCCAACGGGGTCGCCACCACGGCACGCAGCACGTTGCGCGCCGTGTAGCTCTGAATCGCGCCACCCATGTCCAGGCTCTGTTGCGTCAGCCCCGGCGCCTGGCGTTTAAGGGATTCGGCCATGGCGTCGTGAAGCTTTTCCGGCGCGGCCTTGAGGTATTGCGTGTCGGCGGTCACGCGGTTCATCACCCCGGTGCCGACCTGATCCATCGCCCCGGACAAGGCGCCGGAAATCAGCGGCGTCAGCGGTTTCAACGGCGCTGGCAACCAGTCGCCCTTGTTGATCGCAGGCTCCATGTACTGCAACACCGTGGCGGCGGCAAACGGGGTGGCGCGAAGCGCGCTGGAGGTACGGGCGGCCAGGCGATCGAATTTCTCGGCCTTGGCCAGAGTCTCGGCGATGTCACCGTGGGTTTCGCCCTCGCGCTGCAAGACCCGCGCTCGGCTGTCGGCGATGGCATCGAGCTGGCGATTGTTCCGGGTCGCACGGTCGTTGTGCTGATCGATTTCTGCGCGCTGCGCCGGGCTGGCATCGCGGGGGATGGCCTTGAGTGCCTGTCGGTGGTCGGCAAACACATGTTGTTTGAGGTAGTCGGCAATCAGGGTGACGTCGTTCTGCACCGCAGCCGGGGTCAGCGCGCCGACCGCTTCGGCGCCGTGGCCAGCGTCGGTCTCATGAATCGAGATGGCGGGCGACAGGTCCGCCGGTGTTGCGCCTTGTGGCGTTCTTTGAATTCCATTCACAGTTGAAACCTCTTGAAGACGTGGGACAGCCCGGACCGACATCGCCTGTCAGCCGGGCACTCTGAAGATGGACACAGGTCAGGCCGGCAGTTGCCCCTGCCCGCTCTCAATGATTTTGGCGAAGTTCATCACGTTGTTGACGTAGTTCGGATCGCCCACGCCGCCAGCGTTGGACAGGTCACCCTTGCTCACCTTGTCGGGGCCGGAATTGTAGGCGCGCAAGGCTGAGCCCCAATCGCCGAAGGCTTGATGCTGATCGCGCATGTACAGGGCCCCGGCCATGATGTTGTCATGGACGTTGTTCACGTCGGCGTTGCCCAGCAGGTCTGGGTTTTCCTTCTTCAGACCGGCGAAGGTGTCGGCGTTGACCTGCATCAGGCCTGCGTCGGTCTTGCCATTGACGTTGGTGGTGTCCTGGCCCAGCTGGCCGCGGGACTCGGCCCAGATCTGTCCGGCGAGGATGTTGGCCGGCACGCCGGTGGCCTGGGAGGCGTCCATGATGTCGTTGCGGTAAGGCTCAAGCTGCCTGGGCAGGTGCAGATCGCCCGAGCCGCTCAACGAGGTGTCATCGCTCACGCCGCTGGCTGCATGGCTGGTGGGCGCGCCGGCATTTGACGTCGCGCCAGGGCTGCCACCGCCCTCGCCTCCACCGCCTGCGCCCTCGACGCCGCCACCGCCACCGCCGCCATTACCGTTCTGTGCCGCCAGGTTCTGGGCGTTGGGCTGGTTGGGGTTGTTCTGCATGAGCATCTGCATCAGCTCCATCAGCAGGCTCATGATCTGCTGGACCATGCTGGTCTGGTTATCGCCGGACAGCACATTGCTGGCGTTGACCTGCGGGTCCTGGCTGTTGGGGGGCGCGAAGTTGACTTGGGACTGCTGTGCCGGGTTGGCGAACAGCAAGGTGCTCGGGTCAATGGCCTGATTGCCACTGCCGTGACCGCCTAACGCATTGTGTTGCCCGGATTTGCCGCTCAGGGACGAGAAGTCCGCGGGCGTGCTGAGGTCCTGCAACGGACGAAGCGACGAAACACCGATACTCATGATCGTTTACCTCTTTGGGCTCAGGGGGGATGAATCAGTGGGCCTTGGGAATGCCGAACTGGTCCAGGACCGGGTCGACGTTGTGGTCGAAGGCTTTCTGCGCCTTGTGTTTTTTCACTGCCTCGATGATGGCCGAGATGCCAAAACCCAGGCTCATGGCGGCGTCGGCGATCCAGCCGACCACCGGAATCGATGCACCGATCGCAGCCCCTGCGGCCATGCCCGCGGCTTCACCGACCACCATGCCTGCCACGCGCCCACCGACCTTGGCCGCCACTTCGCCCAGCCCTGCACGGCCAGCGGATTTGGCCACCGCGTCATAGCCCTGCTTGGCGGCCGAAAGCCCGGATTTGGTGCTGTCGTAGATGGTTTTTGCCGCGTCGGTCTTGTCACCACGGGCGAGCATGTCGGAGACCGAAGCGAAGCCCATCACCGACTGCAACGCCGCCGGTCCCATGTTCGAGGCGATCTGAGCGGCCACGGACGGCGCATGGTCCTTGTCGCCCTTGGCGTTTTCCAGCAGCTTTCGCCCGGTCTTCGAGTCCTGCAGCTGAGCGAAGGTGGACTGCACGTAGTTCGACTGCTGCCCCTGGACAAAGTCTTCGGGCAGCACGCTGTCGTAGGCGGCCTTCTGTGCATCGGCGCTGTTGAGGGCCTGTTCGCCATCGGCTTTCTTCTGGTTGAGCAGCTGCTTGACCGCGCCGCCTTCGCTGAAGTTGCGCACGTAAGAGTCCCGGACCTTGCCCTGCAAGTCCGGCCGCTGCCCCAGCACCTGCTGCGCGGTCGGCACGTTGGCATCCGGGCCGAGCAAGTCTTTCTGCATCTGCAGTTGCGCCGACAACCCGCCGATGGCGCTGCTGTAATCAGCGTTGGGTTTGTCCTTGCTGGTGGCCTTATCGGCGCTGTTGAGGTCAGCCTGCAACGCCTGGCCGCTGTTGACCTTTTGCATCTGCTGGTTGACGGCTTTTTGCAGCGACGGCGTGCTGCCCACCAACGCCCTGGACTGCTGCGGGATCTGCTTGTCGAGAAACGCCTGCACGTCCGGGTCGGCTTGCAGTTGAGCGATTTTCTCGTTCAACGCGTCTTCGGTTTTCTCGGTCTTGCGCAGGTCATGCCCGGCGACGACGCTCTGCTGGGTCTGCTGCAGCTTGACCATCACCGCAGCCTTTTGCTCGCCGCTGTAGGCCGCCGGGTTGTCGAACACGTCCTTGCCCAGCTTGCTGATGTCGGTATTGGCCACCGAATTGAGGGTCGCTGCATCACTCAGCACGCTGGCGAATTCACCGCCGTTGGTGGGGGCCTGTTTCTTGATCCAGTCGCTGATATTGCTGGCGCTGAACAGCTTGTCCGGGCTGTGAGCAGCCAATGATCGGCCCTCCAGCCCGCCCTGATCGATCTGCGTGAGAAAGCCCGGTTGCGACCAGGTTTTCGCGGCTTGCTTGAGTGGCCCGGCGAGGCCCGGGTTGTCGTCCTGGATGGCCTTGAGGCCATCGGCGCTGGTCAGGCCATCGACCTTGGTCTTGCCGCCGGCGCCCACGGCGTGCTTGGGGTCGGCCGCCTTGGTCAGGGGTTCGTTGGCGCGCATGAGGGCGGCGCTGCGCACCAGTTCCAGCGATTGCGGGTCGGCGTCCGGGTGGTCTTTCTGGTAGTTGGAAATGTCTTTGTCGGCGCTGTCGGCGGCCTTCTGCATGTTCTTGGCGAAGGCTTTCAGGTCGCCATCGGTGATCTTGCCGTCGGCTTTGCCACCGTGCTTTCCAGTGTCCACGGCGGTTTTCAGCGCCGGGTTGGCGTTGATGTAATCCATGGCCTTGGCCGCATCGGGGCCCTTCTCGGCGGCCATACGTGCGGCAGCGATAGGCCGGTTCAGCTCCTTGGCGGCCTGTTCACGCTGATCGGGCGGCAGGTTGGCGACCATCGGCGCCCAGCGTTCCAGCTCCTTGGGCGAGGAGTAAGTCGAGTCGTCGAGAAAGCTCGCTTCGCTGGCCTTGGGTGGCTCGGCGGCTTTGCTGGCGTCGGTCGGCGTGGGGGTGCTGACGTCGTTCACGGCCGTGGGTTTGGCGGTTGAGACTGGGGCCTGCGTCGGCGTATTGCCAGGTGGAGTCGGCGTTTGCGTTGCATTGGCCAGCGTCTGCGCGTTGCCCTTGAACAGCTGGGTGAGTTGCGTCAGCAAAGACAGCAGCTGCTTTTCAGTGGCCTCGGTATTGGCCGAAGGCTGCGCTGCCGTGGCACCAAACTGCACGTTGAAATGGGCCACACCGCCTTGGCCCGGCGGCATTTTGGGGGTATTCGAGGCTGCGTTGCTCAAAGGCGATTGCGCGACCGAATCGCCGCTGTCGGGTTGAGGTGCGATACCGCTGAACGGGCTGTTCGAAATACGCATGGGAGTCGCCATCCGGGAGTTGAAGGATGGCAACTGTGTGGTTCGAGGGGCGAGTCGGTTCCGGGAAATGTTTCAGGTTGTTTCAAATGCGCAGAATGAATAATCGCATTGCTTGATCTGCATGCACCCGGCCTCAGCGGCGCCACTTACCTGTGGGAGCGAATTTATTCGCGAAAAAGGCCGCAGACGATACACATGTGTCGGCTGTACCGGCCTCTCGCGAATGAATTCGCTCCCACGGCAGATCAACTACGACGCTGAAACCCCCATCCCAGAGCCCGCGCTTGCCTCCATCATTCCCGTTGATGACCACCATGAAGGCGATTGTCTTCAGGTTTTTCGGGCCTCGCGTAACATCGCCCCATCACCTGCTCCCCATCGCTGACTCGCACAGGACTACCGACATGACCATCCATCTGATCAACGCCGTTGCCCTCACCGCCGTGACCGTTTTCCTGGTCAACCGCGCTTTCGCCCTGTACGACCTGGTCAACGCAGCCACCGTCTCCGAGCACATCTGAAACGGTCCTGCCGTTTCGGCTGCGCTCGGCCAACCCCGAGCCTGCCTGAGCTGAATCGGCCTCAAGCGAACGGGTCCATCTGACGTTTCAATTGCTCCCTTGCCCGGGACAGACGCGAACGCACCGTGCCGATCGGCACTCCCAGCGACATCGCCGTCTCCTGATAATTACCGTCCATCTCCAGAGACACCTCGATCACCCGCTGCATGTTCGATGGCAGCGTGCCGATGGCTTTCACGACCCTGACCAATTGCCGATGGCCGTCCACCTGATGGCCGATGTCGCCGTGGCTGTCGGGTTCGGAATGGGTGTGGTCTTCCCAGCTTTCCTGATAGGGCTGGCGATACATTTTGCGAAAGTGATTGCGGATCAGATTCAGCGCGATCCCGCACAGCCACGTCTGCGGTTTGCTGGCGTTCTGGAACTTGTGCTCACTGCGTAGCGCCTCCAGAAACGTGCATTGCAAGATGTCGTCGACATCGTCCGGGTTCATCACCCGCTTCTGGATAAAGGCACGAATCATCTTCACCTGATCGCTGGACATCTGCCGGATCCCCTGGATCGGCTGGCGGCGGTTTGCAGGTTCAATGTCGAGGATCGCAAGGCTTGGAAACATCAGGGCTCTTCCTTGTTTGAAGTGTGTTAGCCCTATAGCGATATGCATGCCAGCAAAAATAATCTCCTATCTATATGATTTGTAACGTTATTTAATTTTATCGAGCGAGCCCTTGTGCAAAATCTTGCGCGAGGACACTGATTCGCAAACGGTTTTTGGCACAGATCTTCGGGTGCAGGACACGCATGGAACCGTTTGAACGGTGCGGCCACTCAGAGCCCATGACCCCGCTCAGAACCGTCCTATGAAGATCGCCGCCCCCGCTCCCCAGGCGTTGCCCACTGCATCCAGCAATGCGGCGCTGTCGCCTGCGAAAAACACGGCCGTACCGATCACACCGCCGCGCACCAACGCGCCGAATCTGAACGGCACGTCGCCGCAGCAGGTGTCGCGTTTTGCCGCAGCCCTGGTGCAGCAGAGCCGCAGCCTGGGGCAGCGCGAACTCATTGCCAGCGGCAATGCCTTGCAGTCGCGGGCGGTGAAGCTCGGTGAGCTGTATCAGCAACTGATGGGCTCGGAAGACACCGGCCTGGACGATGCCGCGCGCAACCTGCGCAAGCTTTTGCTCAAACAGCGCGCCGCCAGCCTGGCGCAGATCATGAGCTACAGCGACGGCGACCCGGCCAAGGCCCATGTGGTGTTGCAGGCGGCCAGAAAACAGGCCCAGAGCGATGGCGCCACCGGCGAGCATGTGGTGCTGACCCAGCAACTGAAACTGCTGCGACGCAAGTACGGTCAACGGGCCCGTGCGGGCATCAACAGCGCGAAGGCCTTCTCCAAATCCGGAATCGACAGCAAACGCCGCGGCGCCCTGCGTAACCTGTATGGCGTGGCCGTGGCGGGTCAGCAGAACATCATCGGGCTGATCGACGCATTGCTCAGCGAGCGCGAAGAAACCGGCGAATTCGAGCTCAACCTGCGCGACATGCGCAGCGCGATCGCCGACGACCTCTCGGCCCTCACCCCTTCGACGTCACCCCAGCAATTGCGCACCCTGATGCATGGCCTCAACACCGCGCGCCATGTGGCCACGCTGCTGCAAAGCTGCGAGCACTTGCTGGGGCGCATGCGCAGCAAGAACCCCGGCCTGCAGGTCGATCCGGCGTCCTTTCTCAAACACCTGCTGGCCCTTTCGGGCAAAGGCATGAGCCTCAACGAAACCCTGCAACTGACCCAGCACATCGGCGGCAAACAGCTCAAGCATCAACTGGCTTTTCTCAACGGTCTGCGGCCGATGCTGCAGCAACTGCCGATCCTGCTCTGGCGCGACATGAAGAGCCGCCAGAACGCGCTGGGCAACCTGCTCATCCTCATGGCCGAGCTGACTCGGCTGGAACAGAACCCGTCCCAGGGGGGCATCGCCTGATGGATCGTGTCATCAACCTGCTCAACCAGCTCGCGCTGGCGGCCATGCGTCGCTCGGAAATCGTCGGCGCCTTCGTGGTCATCGCCATCGTGTTCATGATGATCACGCCCCTGCCCACCGGCTTGGTGGACGTGTTGATCGCCATCAACATCTGTATTTCCTGCCTGCTGATCATGCTCGCCATGCACCTGCCACGGCCGCTGGCGTTCTCGACCTTTCCGGCGGTGTTGTTGCTGACCACGATGTTTCGCCTGGCGCTGTCGATCTCGACCACGCGGCTGATCCTGCTCAATCAGGACGCCGGGCACATCGTCGAAGCCTTCGGCCAGTTCGTGGTGGGCGGCAATCTGGCGGTGGGCATGGTGATTTTCCTGATCCTCACCGTGGTCAACTTTCTGGTGATTACCAAGGGCTCGGAGCGGGTTGCGGAAGTGGGCGCGCGCTTCACCCTCGATGCCATGCCCGGCAAGCAGATGTCCATCGACAGCGACTTGCGCGCCAACCTGATCAGCGTGCATGAAGCCCGGCGCCGCCGCGCCGAGCTGGGCAAGGAAAGCCAGCTGTTCGGCGCCATGGACGGGGCGATGAAGTTCGTCAACGGCGACGCCATCGCCAGCCTGATCATCGTCGCCATCAACATGATCGGTGGCATCGCCATAGGCGTCGTGCAGCACAACATGAGCGCCGGCGACGCCTTGCAGGTCTACACCGTGCTGACCATCGGCGACGGCCTGATCGCGCAGATTCCCGCGCTGCTGATCTCGGTCACCTGCGGCATGATCATCACCCGGGTGCCGGATGAAGAACGCGCCGAAGCCAACATCGGCCGGCAGATCGCCGAGCAGATCACCAGCCAGCCCAAGGCGTGGATCATCGCGGCGGTGGCGATGCTCGGGTTCGCCGCGCTGCCCGGCATGCCGACGGCGGTGTTCATCGTCATCTCGATCATCTGCGGCACCGGTGGGCTGTTGCAGTTGCAGCGGGCCAAACCCCGGGCCGAACAGGTGCAGGCCGTGGCCGTGGCGCCCGAAATGAATGGCCGCGAAGACCTGCGCACGTTCTCTCCCAGCCGCCAGTTCGTGCTGCAGTTTCACCCCAGCCAGAACCCGGCGCAGATCGAATCGCTGGTCAGTGAAATCCGCCAGCGGCGCAACCGTCTGGTGGTGCAGTACGGCCTGACCCTGCCTTCGTTCATCATCGAACAGGCCGAACACCTGCAACCGGACGAGTTTCGTTTTTCGGTCTACGAAGTGCCGCTGCTCAAGGCCACCTTCACTCAAAGCCACGTCGCGGTCGATGCGCGCCTGATCGAGGCGTCCCCGGACAGCGCGGTGTTCGGCAGCCTCGAGCGCCAGGAAGGCCAGTGGCTGTGGCTGCCCGTGGACGATCCGCAGTTGCAGGACCATGAAGTCGAACGGGTCGATGCCATGACCCTGATCATCGAGCGCATGGAGCGCGCCCTGCAGTCCTGCGGGCCGCAGTTCATCGGCTTGCAGGAGACCAAGGCGATTCTCGGCTGGCTCGAAAGCGAACAACCGGAGCTCGCTCAGGAGATGCAACGGGTGCTGCCGCTGGCGCGTTTCTCGGCGGTGTTGCAGCGTCTGGCCTCCGAGTGCGTGCCCCTGCGGGCGATACGCCTGATTGCCGAGACCCTCATCGAACACGGCCAGCACGAACGCGAAGTGACAGTGCTCGCCGACTACGTGCGCATCGCCCTGAAGTCGCAGATCTATCACCAGTATTGCGGCGCCGAGGGCCTGTTGGTCTGGGTGCTGACCCCGGAAAGCGAGGGCATTTTGCGCGACGGCCTGCGCCAGACCCAGACCGAAACCTTCTTCGCCCTGGACAACGAAACCAGCCAGTTGCTGGTGCAGCAGCTGCATATCGCGTTCCCCGTGCGCACCAGCGAACGTGCGGTTCTGCTGGTGGCTCAGGATTTGCGCAGCCCCTTGCGCACCCTGTTGCAGGAAGAGTTCTACCACGTGCCGGTGCTGTCCTTCGCCGAAATCAATAACGCCGCGCAGGTCAAGGTGCTCGGTCGTTTCGATCTGGAAGAAGACCTCGATGCGCTGGATAACGAGTACGCCGCTTGAGTCGCTGGAGAGCCTCGCATGTTTGAATTACGGGTATTGACCGGCCTGCATCAGGGCGCTGCGTTGCCTCTGGTGGGCGATCAATGGGTGATCGGTTCGGACGCCGAACAGGACCTGGCCCTGCACGATCCGGGGGTCGAGCAACTGCACTGCCGCCTGCAACGTGAGGGCGAGCGTTGGGTGATGAGCGCCGCGCAAGGCGAGATCGGCGATCAGGAAGGTCATCGCCACGCCAGCGCGGAACTCACGCCCAACAGCGCATTCGTGCTCGGTTCGGTGTGGCTGTGCGTGTCAGCGGCTGACGATGCCTGGCCTTCGCTGCCGGCGATCATCCCGCCGCCTGCTGCTACGCCGGAACCCGAACCGCAGCCGCAACCTGCGCCCGCTGCGCCGCCACTTGAAAAAGTCGAATCGCGTTCGCGCCTGCTCAATCGCACCACCGGCATTGTCATCGGCGTGTTGTTAGGGATTGCCGGCAGCGCCTGGAGCCTGACCCGCAGCAGCGCACCTGAACCGCTTGTGGCGGCCGCAGCGACTCAACCGATCTCGGCGCCTGCGACCCAGGCCAAAACGGCCGCCGCGCCTGCACACAAACGCATTCACCTGGCCAACGCCGAAGACACCCGGCGCCAGCTCAACACCATGCTCAGTGAACGCTTGCTCAGCGAAGTCGACGTGCAGGCGACGCCGGAAGGTCTGACCCTGAGCGGCAACCTCAAGGCCGAATCGCAGCTGGTCTATCAGCGCATGCTGCAGCGCTTCAAGGATCGCTACGACTCGCCCGTGGCGCTGATCGACAACGTCACAGCGTCGAGCAACGGCCTGCCCTTCACCATCGTGCAGATCATGTCCGGCCCCCATGCGCATCTGGTCACCGCCGACGGTCATCGTCTGTACGTGGGCGATGAGCTGAGCGGCCTGCGCCTGACCCGTATCGACGACAACCGTATTCAGTTCGATGGCGAACGCCACTACGAGGTGAGCTGGTGAACGCCGCCCTCGATCAATGGAAGTCCGCCCACGCCCGGCGTCTGGGCAGTTTCTCTGCCGTGCAGGTCAGCGGCCGGGTGAGCGCGGTCAGCGGCATTTTGCTGGAGTGCCAGATTCCGGCGGCCAAGGTCGGTGACCTGTGCGAAGTGAGCAAGGCTGATGGCAGCACCATGCTCGCCGAAATCGTCGGTTTCACCCGCGACTGCACCTTGCTCAGCGCCCTGGGCACGCCGGACGGGATTCAGGTCGGCGCACCTATTCGGCCTCTGGGCATGGCCCATCGCATTGGCGTCGATGACGGGTTGCTGGGCAGCGTACTCGACGGTTTTGGCCGGCCGTTGCTGGGGGATTCCCAAGGTGCGTTTGCCGGCCCCGGTGATCGTCGCGTGACCCTGCCGGTCATCGCCGACGCCCTGCCGCCGACTCAACGTCCACGCATCACCAATGCCCTGCCCACCGGCGTGCGCGCCATCGACAGCGCGATTCTGTTGGGCGAAGGCCAGCGGGTCGGACTGTTCGCCGGCGCCGGTTGCGGCAAGACAACACTGATGGCGGAGCTGGCGCGCAACATGGATTGCGACGTGATTGTTTTCGGGCTGATCGGCGAACGGGGTCGCGAGCTGCGCGAGTTTCTCGATCACGAACTGGACGCCACCTTGCGCAGCCGCTCGGTGCTGGTCTGCGCCACCTCAGACCGCTCCAGCATGGAACGCGCCCGCGCGGCGTTTACCGCCACCGCCATTGCCGAGGCCTATCGCGAACGGGGCCTGAAGGTGCTGTTGCTGCTCGATTCCCTGACCCGTTTTGCCCGCGCTCAGCGCGAGATCGGCATCGCCGCAGGCGAGCCCTTGGGACGAGGGGGCCTGCCGCCTTCGGTGTACACCCTGCTGCCGCGTCTGGTGGAGCGCGCCGGGATGAGCGAAACCGGCTCGATCACCGCGCTCTACACCGTGCTGATCGAACAGGACTCGATGAACGACCCCGTCGCCGACGAAGTGCGCTCGCTGCTCGACGGCCACATCGTGCTGTCGCGCAAACTGGCCGAACGCGGGCACTACCCGGCCATCGACGTGCAGGCCAGCATCAGCCGGATTCTCAGCAACGTCACCGGCCGCGAACACCAGCAGGCCAACAACCGCTTGCGCCGATTGATGGCCGCTTACAAACAGGTGGAGATGCTACTGCGCCTGGGCGAATACCAGCCCGGCGGGGATCCGGTAACCGACTGCGCAGTGCAGCTGAACGAGCCGATCAATGCGTTTCTGCGCCAGGACCTGCGCGAGCCGGTGCCGCTGCAGACAACGCTAGAGGCGTTGATGCAATTGACGTCGCAGCTGCCGGAGTGAGAGTGGCCGCGGCGTTGCCGGACGTGCACAAAATCTGTGGGAGCGAATTCATTCGCCAGGGGCAGGTCCAGGCGACACAGATTCATGGCCTGAAACACCGCATCGCGAATGAATTCGCTCCCACAGGTAGTGGGTGTGTCAGTCACCTCATGGGGGAGCCCATCGCTGCCGTCGTAACCTCCGACGTCTCCCACAGGTTTGGGTTGAGCGAAACCCGGCGGCGAACGCGGGCTCTGTAGGAGCTGCCGGAGCCGTGCGACAGCCGCGAATGCGAAGGGTCTGACACCCCATTTGAACGGGTACGGCATTGAATCGAACGAGAGGTTTGGCAATGGAAGAACAATTGGAAACCGACCCGCAACGCCTGGCCATGGAACAGGTGATCGGCGTGCTCACACCCCTGCGTCAGCACCGTCAGGCCAGTACCGAACGGGCGCAGCGCAAGGCGCAGCAGGCGCTGGAGGACATGCAGGTTCATCTGCAGCAAACCCGCGATGCGTTGAGCCAGGAGCGGGTCAATCAGCGTGAGCGGCGGCAGGTGCTCAGCCAGGCCAACCTCAATAAAAGCATGCCGCTGAACGACCTTGACCGCTGGCATGAAAAGGAAAACCGCATGCTCGACCGGCTCGCCTATATCCGTCAGGACGTCGAGCAGCAGCGGCTCGGCATCGATGCACAGCAGCAACGCCTGGAGCAAGCCCGCGACGCCGCCAAAGCCGCCCAGCGCGCCGTGGAAAAACTGGCCTGCCTGGCCGAAGCCCTCAATGAACAAGGTTGATTGCCCATGAACACGCCGATCAAAACCCCGCTCCGTCCACAACCGCAACCTGCCTCGCGCCCTACTCCACAAGAAGCCTCAGCCCCCAATGACAACCGCCCAGGCCTCGGCACCCCGCGCAAACTGGATCTGGACCGCCTGCGCGCCTCCTGGAATCAACCCACGCAAACCGAGGCCATGAACGCCGACGGCCTGTTTTTCTCGCAACTGTTGGTGCCGCCGGTGAGCGAAGAACCCGATCACTCAGGTTTCAGCGGCAGCGGTTTGAACTTGGCGCCACCCAGTGAAGACGTGCCTACGCAGTTGATCGACGAGCTGGCCGAGCGCCTGCCCGTGCAACCGGATGGCCCCTTCAGCGTCACCCTGCTGATGCCCAATCTGGGCAAGGTACAGGTCAGCGCCAACAAGCGTGACAACCAGTGGAACATCGAACTGGCCTTCGCCCGCCGAGGCGTGCTCAAGCGCCTGCAACCTCACAAGCGGGCCTGCGAAAGCGCCTTGGCAGACGCGCTGGGGCATGACGTCGACCTGACCTTTCATGAGGCGCTGCCAGCATGAGCGCGCTGAACCTGCGCAAGGTCGGCGCAGCAGCGGCGCAGTTCAGTCGGCGTCTTGGCGCGGGGGCGAGCCTGGCCTTCATTGCTCAAGGCTTGCAAGGCGAACTGACCCTGCGCCCGCAGCTCGACAGCCACGCCATTGCTCCTGTTGTTTATCGGTTCAGCAGCGCCATCGGTGTGTTCGGCCTGAGCGATGCCGAAGCCTTGCTCAGCCTGCTCGGCGATCTGCCCGTCACCCTCGCCGGCGAGCACCAGCCCTGGTACTGGCAGGTGCTCAATCAGCGATTCAGCCCGGCGATTGCGGAACTGCTTTCGCCCCTGGAGCCACTCAGCGATATCACTGCATTGTCGGCTGTCGACGATGGGGCTGCGTTGAGCTGCCGGCTGACGCTGCGTCTGGGTGATCAGGTGCTGCACGGCGTGATCTGCGCCGAGGCCGAGGTGTTGCTGAGGTTGCTGGACGGCCCGGGCTGGGTCGCCCATCGCCTGGGCCTCGATGAGCAATGGCCGATCGACACGCCGCTGGAACTGGGCGAGCTGACGTTGAGCCTCGCGCAACTGGCCTCGCTGCAACCGGGCGACGTGCTGCTGCCGACGCTTTGTCATTTCGACAGCCACGGCAACGGCCGCTTGCAACTGGGCGCGCGGCAATGGGCCGTGCAGACCGACAGCCACGACCGACAGCTGTACGTACGGCTCAGCCACGAGGAAGCACGGGAACATGACCAATGAAGCGCTCTACGACGAAGAGCTGGAGACTTCGGCCGACGATGAGTTCGAGCCGTCGCAAGGCTATGAAGAGGACTACGAACAACCGCTGAACCACGAGGAAGATGACTCCGAGTGGCCCTCGCAAAACGATGCATCGGCGGAATTTGAGCAGGCCGAAGTCGAACCCCAGACACTGGACCCGCTGGATCAACTGCCCGTGGCCCTGACCCTGCGCTGCGGCAGCCTCAACCTGACCCTGGGCGACCTGCGTCGGGTCGCAGCGGGCACGGTGTTGGAAGTCAGCGGCGTCACCCCCGGCTTCGCCACCTTGTGTCACGGCGAGCGGGTGGTGGCGGAAGGTGAACTGGTCGATGTCGATGGCCGCCTGGGCCTGCAGATCACCCGCATGGCGTCGCCCGCATGATCATGGACGGGATGAACCCGGTGCTGTTGGCGCTGTTTCTCGGCGCCCTGTCGTTGATTCCGTTTCTGCTGATCGTCTGCACGGCGTTCCTGAAAATCGCCATGACCCTGCTGATCACCCGCAACGCCATCGGCGTGCAGCAGGTGCCACCGAACATGGCCATGTACGGCATCGCCCTGGCGGCGACGATGTTTGTCATGGCCCCGGTGGCTCATGAAATCCAGCAGCGGGTCCACGAACACCCGCTGGAAATGGGCAGCACCGACAAACTGCAGGCCAGCGCCAACACCATCATCGAGCCGTTGCAGCGCTTCATGACCCGCAATACCGACCCCGATGTCAGCGCCCACCTGCTGGAAAACACCCAGCGCATGTGGCCCAAGGACATGGCCGATCAGGCCACCAAGGACGACCTGCTGCTGGCGGTGCCGGCGTTCGTGCTGTCGGAGCTGCAGGCCGGGTTTCAGATCGGCTTTCTGATCTACATCCCGTTCATCGTCATCGACCTGATCGTCTCCAACCTGCTGCTGGCGCTGGGCATGCAAATGGTCTCGCCGATGACCATTTCCTTGCCGCTCAAACTGTTGCTGTTCGTCCTGGTGCAAGGCTGGACGCGCCTGCTCGACAGCCTCTTCTATTCGTATATGTGAGGCGGTCATGGAAGCGTTGGCGTTGTTCAAACAAGGCATGTTTCTGGTGGTGATCCTCACCGCGCCGCCGCTGGGCGTGGCGGTATTGGTGGGCGTGATCACCTCGCTGGTGCAGGCCCTGATGCAGGTTCAGGACCAGACCTTGCCTTTCGGCATCAAGCTGGCCGCGGTCGGCCTGACTTTGGCCATGACCGGGCGCTGGATCGGCGTGGAGCTGATCCAGTTCATCAACATGTCGTTCGATCTCATCGCCCGCTCCGGGGGCATGCACTAGATGCCCTTCGACGCGCAGAGCCTGTTCGAACTGATGCTGGGCATGGGGCTGGCCGCAGCGCGACTGCTGCCGTGCATGATTCTGGTCCCGGCCTTCTGCTTCAAATACCTCAAGGGCCCGCTGCGTTATGCGGTGGTGCTGGTGGTGTCGATGGTTCCGGCACCGGCCATCAGCCGCGCACTGTCGTCGTTCGAAAACGACTGGTTTTCCATCGGCGCGCTGCTGCTCAAGGAGGCCGTGCTCGGCACGTTGCTGGGGCTGTTGCTGTACGCGCCGTTCTGGATGTTCGCTTCGGTGGGCGCCCTGCTCGACAGTCAGCGCGGCGCGTTGAGCGGCGGGCAACTCAACCCGGCGCTGGGCCCCGATGCGACGCCATTGGGCGAGCTGTTCCAGGAGACGCTGATCATGCTGGTGATCCTCTCTGGCGGCCTGTCGCTGATCACCCAGGTGATCTGGGACAGTTACCAGATCTGGCCGCCGACCGCCTGGGTGCCGGGCATGACCGTCGATGGCCTGAACGTCTTTCTCGAACAGCTCAACCAGACCCTGCAGCACATGATGCTTTACGCCGCGCCGTTCATTGGCCTGCTGCTGTTGATCGAGGCAGCGCTGGCGATCATCGGGCTGTACGCCCAGCAACTGAACGTGTCGATTCTGGCGATGCCGGCCAAGAGCATGGCAGGCATTGCCTTTCTGTTGATTTACCTGCCGACCCTGCTGGAGCTGGGTAACGGGCAGATCCTGCAACTGGCCGACCTCAAGCACCTGCTGACGCAACTGATGTCGCAGCCATGAGCGAAGAACAAGCCCCATGAGTGAAAAAACAGAAAAGGCCACGCCCAAGCAGCTGCGCGACGCCCGAGAAAAAGGCCAGGTCGGCCAGAGTCAGGATTTGAGCAAACTGCTGGTGCTGCTGGTGGTCAGCGAAATCACCCTGGGTTTGGCCGATGAAAGCGTCGCGCGCCTGCTGCACCTGTTGTCGCTGTCGTTCAGCGGCATCGGCAAGCCCTACCTGCACACCCTTGAGCAGGTCGCCAGCGAGGGCATGAGCGTGCTGGTCGGTTTCATCCTCTGCAGCGTCGGCATGGCCATGCTCATGCGTCTGGTGGGCAGCTGGGTGCAGATCGGTTTTCTGTTCGCGCCCAAGGCAATGAAAATCGACATCAACAAGCTCAACCCCTTTGCCCATGCCAAGCAGATGTTCTCGGCCCAGAGTCTGACCACCCTGCTGCTCAGCGTGCTCAAGGCCGTGGCGATCGCCGCGACCTTGTACGTCGTGGTCAAGCCGTCATTGGGGGCGTTGATTCTGCTGTCCAACACCGACCTGACCACCTACTGGCATTCGCTGTTGCAGCTGTTTCGTCACATCCTGCGCGCTACCCTTGGCCTGTTGCTGGTAATCGGGATGGTGGATTTCGCCCTGCAGAAATACTTCCACGCCAAGAAACTGCGCATGAGCCATGAGGACATCAAGAAGGAATACAAGCAGTCCGAGGGCGACCCTCACGTCAAAGGCCATCGTCGGCAACTGGCACACGAACTGTTGAATCAGGCCCCCACCGCGCCGCCCAAACCGGTGGAAGACGCCGACATGCTGGTGGTCAACCCGACCCACTACGCCGTGGCGCTGTACTACCGGCCGGGGCAGACGCCACTGCCGCAGATCCACTGCAAAGGCGAAGACGACGACGCGCTGGCGCTGATTGCCCGGGCGAAGAAAGCCGGCATCCCGGTGGTGCAAAGCATCTGGCTGGCGCGCACGTTGTACAAGGTCAAACCCGGCAAATACATCCCCCGCCCGACCTTGCTGGCGGTGGCGCATATCTATCAGGTGGTGCGGCAGTTGGAAGAGGTGACCGATGAGGTGATTCGGATTGAGGAGCAGTAGTCTGCTATGAACACTGAGATCAACTTTGGGAGCCGGCTTGCTGGCGAAAGCGGTGGGTCAGTGTCTGCTAAGTTGTCTGACACACCGCGTTCGCTGCCGTCGTAACCTGCGACGTCTCCTACGCGTACTGCGGGGTTCGCAGAATAGAGGCTCGACCCAATACCTGGGAGAGCTTCCGGAAGTTACGACAATGGCGAATGCGGCATCGGCCGTGTCTCTTGAGACATGAATTCGGTAATCCGCGAACGCAGCCAACGCTCGGCCGGGTCGTTATCGTGGACGCCGCTCCAGACCATCGACAGCTCGGCCGGCTGGATCGGGAATGGCGGGTCTTCGGCGCGCAGGGCGCAGCCTTCGACCAAAGCGCACGCAGCGTAATCCGGAACGGTCGCGATCAATTCGGTGCCTGCCAGCAGCGCCCGCAAGCCACTGAACTGCGGCACCGCCACCACCACCCTTCTCGCCCGGCCGACCTTGGCCAGGTCCAGGTCGATGTTGCCGCTCAGGTCACCCGAGAACGACACCATGGTGTGTGGCCGCTCGCAGTAATCATCCAGCGTCAGCTCGCCCGGACGTTTGTCGCCACGCAGCACTTTCACCGTGATGTCGCGCAGTTTCTTGCGCTTGGCGTTGGCGGGCAATTCGGTGGTGTAGCTGATGCCGACGGAGATTTCCCCTGACGCGAGCAACGATGGCATCAACAGGTAATTGGCGCGGCGCACCACGACGATGATGCCCGGCGCCTCTTCACGCAGGCGGCTGAGCAACGGCGGGAACAGGCCGAACTCGGCATCGTCGGACAGGCCGATGCGAAACACGTCGCAACTGGTGGCCGGATCGAATTCCTTGGCCCGGCTCACCGCCCCGGAGATGGTGTCCAGCGCCGGCTGCAGCTCCCGCAGAATGTCCAGCGCGCGGGCGGTGGGCTCCATGGCGCGGCCGTTGCGCAGCAGCAACGGGTCATCGAACAGGTCACGCAGACGCGCCAGCGCCGCGCTGATCGCCGGCTGGCCCATGAACAGCTTCTCGGCAACTCGTGTCAGATTCCGTTCGAACATCAACGCTTCAAAAATCACCAAAAGGTTCATGTCGACGCGGCGCAGGTCATTGCGATTCATGGATCGGTTCCGGATGGGCGAGAGGAAATTCGGTGTGCGGTCCAGGCACGGGCAGGACGGCCTGAGTCAATATACCTGCGCAGGTATACACCACAAGTCCCTCTGAGCATTGAACCCTTGTGCTGCGCTATGGGCGTCAATGCACGCCCGGCAGGCTCACCCTGCGCAACGGGCCAACGCAGGCACCATGGAGCGGCGCCAGTTGAACGGCGTGACGCCGACCACGCGGGTGAATACCCGGGTGAAATGCGATTGATCGGCAAAACCGCAATCCAGGCTGATCTGGGAAATGGTCAGCGCCGACTCGCTGAGCAAGCCCTTGGCCTTGTCCAGACGCATCTGCAGGTACCAGTCCCGAGGCGACAGGCCGGTGTTCTTCTTGAAGGCCCGGGAAAAGTGGCTGCGCGACAAAGAACACTCACTCGCCACCTGGGCAATCGACAAGCCCTTGTCCATCTGGCTGGACATCAGCTCCTTGGCGCGCCGCTCCTGCCAGGGCGACAGCGCGACCTTTTCAGTCGGGGTCTGGATCTGCTCGGGCTCGTTGTCCGAAGACAGGCGTGACGACAGCTCGCGCACCATCTGTTCGAGCACGATCTGTTCGCTGCCAGGCAACGCACGAATGGACGCCAGCAGCGAGCGAAAAAGTGACGGGTCGATTGCGTTCATTCCGGACTCTCCAGATCACAGGGGACGGTCTGTGGAGTCTGCTGGGACCCTGCCTTAAAGTCCTTTTCACAGTCTTAAATGTTCTGAATGGTTAATAAGCCCGCGACGCCAAAAAGCCCGAGCCAGAGGCTTTAAGAACATTTAAGGCGCCCCGCAAGGACGTCACGCCGGAACAGGCCTAACATCATCAGCCTGTGAAACCCGGTTCGCTGCGAGGGATGCCAGTGACCACCCGATACGTTGCTGGAATCTCGATTCCGGAAAGCGCGATGGCACGCGCGGCGACCGAGTTGATGCGCGAGACCCAATCGGGGCTGATGTTCGATTCAGCCCAGCGCACTTTTGTCTTCGCCTGCCTTGTGGGGCAAAGCCGCGACCTGCGCTACGACCCTGAGCTTCTGTACATCGGCGCGCTGTTTCTGCGCATTGGCGTGACCACCCTTTATCGCGATTCGCAGCAGCGCTTCGAGGTCGACAGCGCCGATGCGGCAGCGCAGTTTCTGCGGGGCTACGGTCGCTCGCGGGCGGACATCGCCGAAGTCTGGGACGCCGTCGCCCTGCACACCACGCCCGGCATTCCCCACTGCAAACCGGCACTCACCGCCCTGCTCGCCGCCGCCGTGGAAACCGACTTGCTCGGCACCCACTGCCAGGCGTTCTGCCCCGGCGTCCTGGCACGGGTGCTCAGCGCATTTCCTCGGGAGCCCGGCTTCAAGATCAAGTTTTTGCACACCCTGGCGTCCGGGCAATTGCATCGGCCACAGAGCACGTTGGGCACCATCAATGCCGACGTGCTGTCGTTCCATGCGCACCACATGAACGCCGGCGGGTTCTGCGAGCAGCTGTTGATCTCGACCTGGCCTTACTCGTCGACGCCTACACCACCGCCGGCAGCGTGAACACGAAGGTGGCGCCGCCGTAACGCGCGGGTATCGCGTACAAACGGCCGCCATGGGCATGGATGATCGTACGGCAGATCGCCAGCCCCATGCCCATGCCTTTGTCCTTGGTGGTGAAAAAGGCATTGAACACTTTGTCCAGATCTTCAGGATCAATGCCTGGGCCGGTGTCTTCGACGCTCACCACCAGGTAGTCGTTGCCCACCGCTTCGCTGGTGATCGACAGCCTGCGCAGCACCTGATCGCCGGGGCTCATGGCGTCCAGCGCATTGAGGATCAGATTGAGCACCACCTGCTGCAGTTGCACGCTCGACCCGCTGACCTGCAGCGGCGAGCGGGTCAGGTGCGTGGTCATCAGCACCCGCTGCTGCTCGACCTCGACCAGGGTCAGCGCCACCACGTGACGAATCACGTCGTTGATCAGCAAGCGTCTACGCTGTTGCGCGCCCTGCCTGGCCAGCGATTGCAGCGCGTTGACGATGTCCCCGGCGCGCTTGCCGTCCTGAACGATGTCGCGAAGCCCAGACAAGGCTTCGTCGATGCGCGGCGTTTCGCGACTGAGCCAGCGCAGACTGGCGGCGGCATTAGAGACCATGGATGCCAGTGGCTGGTTGATTTCATGGGCGATGGACGCCGCCAGCTCGCCCATCACCGTGACCTGCGACACCTGCGCCAGTTTGGCCCGGGCCGTGCGCAGGGCCGTCTCGATGTCCTGCCGACGGGCGTTTTCTTCCATCAGCTCATGGCGCAAACGGGCGGTCTCCAGCGATATCGCCGCCTGCCCGGCCAACAGCTCCAGCACCCCGGAACGACTGGCCGTGAACACCCCCGGCGCCAGATTGTTTTCCAGGTACAAGACGCCGATCACCTGACGCTGCTTGAGCAACGGCAGGCACAGCGCCGAGCGTACCGGCTGTTGGTGAATGTACTCGTCGTCACCGAAATAAGGGTCGGCGCTGACGTCGTCAATGATCAGCCGCTGCTGGGTGCGCATGACCCGGTACAGGATCGACACCGGCAACAGCTGCACGCCGGGGACCTGATCGGTCAGTTCAATGCGCAGGCCCTCATCGCAGACACGGCCGATGGCGCAGACCAGCGGCGCGTCGTTCTTGACCAGCATCAGCAAGGCGCGCTCGGCCCCGGCGTGCATCATCGTGGTGTCCAGCAGCAGCTCGATCAAACGGTCCTGATCGGTCTCCTCGTTCAGAGCCTGGGCAGCTTTCATCACCGACGACATGTCCAGCGTGTCCTGACCGCCGGGGATGGTGATTGACGTGCGCGAGGCCAGAATCGTTTCCCGCGAACGCGCCTGAGCCATTAGCGCGTAACGATAGGCCGTGTCGCGCAGGTCCGAACGATCCATCGCCAGCTCGGGGATGTCTCGCAGGTGCCGCCATTGGCAATGACAGGAACGCAGATCGGCCAGCAGGCTGCCGGCGCTTTGGTAGCGATCGTCGGGGTTCTTGGCGATGAGCTTGTGCACCAGCTGCGACAGTGCTGGTGGAATGTCCCCGCGCGTCAGGCTCAGTGCAGGCGGCTGGCGCGCCACGTGGCAGTAGACCCACTCCACCGGATCACGGGCTTCGAACGGCAAATGGCCAGCCAGCCACTCGTAAAAGGTCATGCCCAGGGAATACAGGTCACTGCGCTGATCGGCGCGACGCTCGACCCTGCGTGCCTGCTCGGGCGACATGTAGGCCAGCGTGCCGCAGATTGAGTCCGACACCGACATATGCCCGCATGGGTGCGCCTCGACGCTCAGGCCAAAGCCACTCAGGCGCACCCCGCCGTCGCTGCCTTCGACCAGATTGCACGGTTTGATGTCGCGGTGCAGCAGGCCGTGGGCATGGGCTTCGGTCAGGGCAGCAGCGGCGCCAGTGGCCAAGTGCAGAAAGCGTTCGATGGAATACGGCTGGTCGTCCAGCTCATGCAGCGACTGGCCACCAGGGTCGGTCAGCACCAATAGCGAGTCGTCGTCGCAAAACAATAGCGCCAGCGGCTGCAGCGCCCATTGCGGCGCAAGGCGATCAGCCAGCGAGAACTCGTGTTCGAGGCGCCGGGTGACATGCTCCCCTGCCCGGCGTGCGGCCCTGACCACGCGCCAGTGTCGATCGATGTGCTGCTTTGAAGTCACCCGGTGATGGGTCAGCTCCCCATCAACCAGCAGCGGCGCCCAGACGAGTTGCTGTAACCACTCGGGGCCATAGGGCTCGTTGGCAAACGCGGGTTCGTCTGGAGGATTGGAGAAGCTGCTCATGAATGCCCTTGCCGACGCTCACAGTGAATGCCGTCGCATCGCGATGCCGCCGCAGTGCGCCAAACGCAAAATGCCCCCAGAAAGGAGGGCCGCCAGCAACAGCGGCGGCACGAATCATAAGCTGAACTTTGTTGCCTTCCTAGTTGGCCCTAATGGCATGTGGCATGACATATGAAGTTTAATTCTGCGCACATGGATATTTGTGCGGTATTCATTCAAAGCCTTCGCCAAGGCGCTCGTGCATCTTCAATAGTTCGATGACATTGCACGCATTCATCTTTGTCATGACGTGCTTTTTATGAACTTTTGCGGTGACTTCGCTGGTGCCCAGTTCCGAGGCAATTTGCTTGTTCATCTTGCCGGTGATCAATAGCGCCATGACTTGTTTCTCGCGCGGCGTCAGTTGGTTGAAGCGCTCACGGGCGTCGCACACCAGGCCACGTTCGCAGAGATTGCGGGCATCGGCGGCCAGCGCCTGGCGCACCTGATCCAGCAGATGTTCAGGCTCGAAGGGCTTGGTCAGGAACTCATGGGCGCCGGCCTTGATGGCCTTGACCGACATGGCGATGGTGCCGTAACCGGTCATGAAGATGATCGGGAAACGCTGGCCGCGAGACTGCAGTTCATCTTGCAGGTCGAAGCCGGTGCCTTGGGCCAGATTGACGTCGAGCAGCAGGCAGGTCGGTGCGGGGTCCAGTGTTTGCGCGAGAAACGCCTCGGCGCTTTCAAACACGTTGCAGGCAATGTCTTCCGAGCTCAGCAGACGCTGCAGCGCGGTCCGGATGGCGGCGTCGTCATCAACCACATACACCCTGGGGGTCACTCTCATACACACTTCCGTCGTTTAGCGGCTGACCGCCAGTACTCTCTGATGCCGGGCATGATACCCGCCGGGGCTGACGGGCACAGCCCCGAAGTCGGGCGCCGTAGCCAGCATAGACGCCGCATAGTTGTAACGCGGGTCGAACTTGAGGGTTGCGCCGGTAATCTCTTGCGACTGCACCACCCGCAGGCAGGCGCGGGTCGCGGCCGACATGCGGTAAAACCGGAAGGGCCCCTGGGCCGACACCATCAGCAGCGACTTGGTGGCCAGACGAACCATGCAATCCATGATGCACGAACGGGCCAACGTCGCGCATTGCAGCGCGTGACAGGCCTGTTCCAGGGTGAACTGGCCGTCCAGATCGGCCAGCAGCCGCAGCACCGCGCGTTCGTCCTGACTCAGCAGGCGATAACTCCAGGCCAGTGAGGCGTGCAACGTCTGCTGACGCGCCGGGGCCGTACGCAGGCTGGCGGCCAGCAGGTGCAGGCTTTCATCGAGACTTTCGAGCAACTGATACAGACCCAGCGCACACGCCCGTGCCGCAGCCATTTCCAATGCCAGAGGCATGCCGTCCAGACGCCGACAGACCTCGCCCACCAGCTCAATGCTGTAGTCGTCCAGCTCAGGGTCACTGATGTTGACCATTTGGCAATCCAGCGCCCGCCAGTGCCGCAAAAACAACTGCGCCGAGCCGGTTTCGAGAATGCTCTGGCGCGACGCGTCGGCGCCTGTCACGGTCAGTGGCGGGACTTGCAGGCTGCGCTCACCGGCGATGCGCAAGGGCTCGCGGCTGGTGGCCAGAATGCGGATGCCTGCCACGCCTTGCAGCAGCTGCTCGACGACGCCTGCCACCTGATCGATCAGGTGTTCGCAGTTGTCGAGAATGATCAGGCCGGGATGTTCGATCAGGTGGTGAATCAGCGCCTCAAGCCCGCCCGCCTCCACGCCCAGCGCAACCGCCAGGGCTTCGGGCAGGCGCTCGGTGCTGGCGACCTGAGCCAAGGGCACGAAGTACACTGGGATTTCGCCCCGCTCCAGACGCTGCTGCCCCAGGGCCACGGCAAGGCTGGTCTTGCCCACGCCGCCGGGGCCGATCAGGGTGATGAGCGCATGAACATCGGCCAGGGCGGCATTGACCTCATCGAGCAAGGCGCAGCGTCCCACCAGATCGATGGCCGCTGCCAGGCGATTGCCGCCCACGGTGCGCAAACGTTGCGCGGTGGCGGCTTCATCGTGAAGGCCTGCGCCGTGCGCTGCGACCTCTCCGCCCAGCAGCATGTAGCCGCGTCCGGGAATGGTGCGGATCAAGCCGCGATCACTGCCTAGCGCCTTGCGCAACCCGGAGATGTGCACCTGCAAGTTGTTTTCTTCGACGACCGTGTCTGGCCAAACACACTGAAGGATCTGCTCTTTGCTCACCAGGTGGCCCTGATGGCGAATAAGCAGCTCGAGAATATCGAATGCACGAGTGCCAATGCGCAGGGCAACGCCGTCTTTGAAAACATCCCTGAGTTCCAGGGACACGGTAGCCTGACCTAGACTTATCATCGTATTCACGCAGTCCTTAGAGTGGATTCGCACGCCCTGGTGACATCGAATGTGTTCACCGGTAAACCGTGCGAACGCACTCAATGCAGCTGACCCATTTTTAATCAGCGTTCATCTAATCAGTAAAAAGGATTAACCGATATTACCTGTAGGGGTAGTTGCAGTCGGGTAGTTGCAGTCGGGTACTTGAGTCGGAGGATGGCATTGGGTATTCCTCCGAATAGCGCCATCAACTTCATGACCATGGCCGAGTTAATGACAGATAAAGCGCTTGGGCCATTGCGCTGTACGCAACGGCCTTTTGCGTCGCGCTCCTCTACTGCGCAGGCCTGGGCTGCCTTAACGTCGTCGCCATGAACGGGTCGCCTCGACCTGCCTCGTTTCACTGACATGAGCGAACTGACATGAACACTCCCTTGACTTCCACGCTGCAGGCATCGGCACCGGGGCTGACCCGCGCCATGGTGCTGCTGTTTGCGTTTTGCTGCGGCGCCATCGTCGCCAACCTTTACTACGCCCAACCTATCGTCGAACTCATCGCGCCGGACCTTGGCCTGGCCAGCGGCAGTGCCAGCCTGATCGTGTCCCTGACCCAGATCGGCTACGCGTTGGGCCTGTTGTTTCTGGTGCCGCTGTCGGACTTGATCGAGAACCGTCGGCTGATGATCGCCACCGCCGTGGTCGCCGCCGGCAGCCTGTTTGCAGCGGCCACCCTGCACCACGCCCAAGGCTTTCTGCTGGTGTCGCTGCTGATCGGCTTCAGTTCGGTGGCCGTGCAGATGCTCATCCCGCTGGCGGCGCATCTGGCGCCTGAGCATTCGCGTGGTCAGGTGGTGGGCAGCATCATGAGCGGGCTGCTGTTGGGCATTTTGCTGGCCCGGCCGCTGTCGAGCCTGATCGCCGACCATTTCGGCTGGCGCGCGGTGTTCATCTACGCCGCGTTACTGATGCTGGCGATCATTACTGTGCTGGCGCTGACCATCCCGCGTCGGGTCCCGGATCACAAAGCGACCTACGGGCAACTGCTCAAATCCCTGCTGACACTGCTGCGCAAGCATCCGGTGCTGCGCCAGCGAGCGTTGTATCAAGGGCTGCTGTTCGCTGCGTTCAGCCTGTTCTGGACGGCTGCACCGGTGGAGCTGGCGCGTCATCACGGCTTGTCCCAGAGCCAGATCGCGATCTTTGCACTGGTCGGCGCCATCGGGGCCATTGCAGCGCCGATGGCCGGGCGTCTGGCCGATGCCGGGCATACCCGTCGCGCCTCGTGGGTGGCGATGATCCTGGCACCCGTCGCCTTCCTGTTGGGGCTGACTGAACCGGGTTACAGCGTGATCGGCCTGGCGCTCACCGGTGTGCTGCTGGACTTTGCCGTGCAGATGAACATGGTGCTGGGCCAGCGGGCGATCTACGCGCTTGACCCTGCCAGCCGCGGGCGCTTGAACGCGCTGTACATGACCAGCATTTTCGTCGGCGGCGCCATTGGCTCGGCCCTGGCCAGCAGCGTGTATGAACAGGCCGGCTGGAGCGGCGTGGTGATGCTGGGTGCAGGTTTGCCTGCCCTGGCGCTGCTGGCATTCGTGCTGGTGAGTGTGACCCGCGGGCGCAACGCCTGATCGGTCTATTGGGGCAAGAAGACGGTCCCGCGCTGCCGACTGCGCCAGGCGCTGGGGGTTTCTCCGGTCAAACGGGTGAAGACCCGCGTCAGGTGCGGTTGGTCGGCAAACCCGCACTCCTGGGCAATTTGCGCCATGGCAATGGTCGGCACCGCTCGCAGCAATTGCTGAGCCCGCTCCACGCGCATGCGCAGCAGCCAGGCGTGGGGCGCCATGCCGGTAGCCTGTTTGAAGGCCCGCGAAAAGTGGCTGCGGGTCAGCGAGCATTCCTGAGCGATGCGCTCCACCGACAGCTCGCCATCGAGGTGATGAGCGATCATTTCCTTGGCAATCGCCAGTTGCGCAGCCGTCAGCGCTGCATGGGTTTTGCCGGAAGCCGGCACCACGCGCCCGTAGCGTTCGACGGCATGGCTGGCCATCGCCAGCAGCAGGTGATCAAGGAACAACCGATTGGCCATGTCCGGTCGCTGCAACGCCGGCAGCATCGCCTGAGCCAAGTGATACAGCACCGGGTCTTCAACCCCGCCCTGCTCATAACGAAACACGCCGATCTTCTTGCCGCCCTGCTCGGCCTGCAAATCGTCAAGCAGCTGCCGCGGGAGGATCAGGCGCAGGTTGTCGTAACCGGAACGGTGCTGGCAGCGCAGTTGATCGCCCATGAACGGCAGCGACACACTGCCCTGCCGATAGCCCCCGGAGTAGCTCAGGCGGCGTCCGCGCCACAGGCGATGGGCCGAGAAATCCTGCAGCTGGACGATGATCGAGAAGGCGTCCACGCAGGGAATCTCGATGATCGTCTCCGGATCGGGCATGGGCTGACGGACGCGAAAGGCAGAAAAAGCCTCGCCGCTCAACTGGGTGATCTGGGGTGCGCTCAAGGTCCGGTCCTGTCTGAGTAGTGATGTGGCCGCCATCGCTCCAGAGTGTGTAAAAACTGCTGCGCTCGATGATGCTGCGTTAAAAACAGGCGAAAAATGCTCATTTAGAACACCTGGAGTCGGTCGCGACCCCGGCCGTTTTTCGCCTGTTTTTGCCTTGCCTCACCTTCGCTCGCGACGTTTTTACACACCCTGGCTCACTCTCCCTGAACTCAGGCGACCCCCGCAATGCTAGTCGATCAACGGCACGTGCGCCGCGCGCTGGTACGGGCCATATTCCACCGGCACCCACTGGAAGCGCTTGCCGATGCTTTCGATGTGCCCGGTACCGGGAAACGGCAAGTGCGCGGCGGCGACCCAGACCTTGGTTTTCGCAGCCTCGGTGAACACTGCATCACGACTGGCAATGGCGTTCTTGCTGTTTTCATCGAAGCTGATGCTGACCTCCGGATGATCGAACTGCACGGCCAGGTTGTGCACCAGATCGCCAATGAAGACGATGCTCTGGCCTTTGGACGTGAACTGGTAGGTGGTGCTGCCCGGGGTGTGGCCAGCTTCAAGGGTGGTGCGCACCTCGGCAATCGGCGACTGGCCGGGGATGAAGGTCTTGAGACGCCCCGCCGCGACATACGGCGCAGTGGAATCCTGGGCGATCCTGAAATAGCCCTTGGCCTGTTCGGGCGCGCGGGCCAGGGCCGCCGGGTCGAGCCAGAAATCGGCTTCAGGCTTGGCGGCGTACACCGTGGCGTTGGCGAACACCGGCTGTTTGTTGGCGTCCACCAGGCCGCACACGTGATCCAGGTGCAAGTGGGTCAGGAAGATCGTGTCGATCTGCTCCGGCTGATACCCCGCCGCCTTGATGTTCTGCGAGAGCATGCCAGCGGTTTCACCGATGCACTGGCCAGCGCCGGTGTCGACCAGAATCAGGTTCTTGCCGGTGTTGATCAGAAAAGCGTTGAACGCGGTCTGCACGCCCGGAGTTTCGATGGCGTGGCGGGCCAGTTGCGCGCGGATCTGCTCAGGCTTGAGGCCCTTGAGCAGCTTGGGTGAGAGGTCGTTGTAGCCATCGAACAGCGCCGTGACTTCGTAATCCCCCACCGCCAGCCGGAAATAACCGGGCACCTGGGTTTTCTGTTGCGCAGGGGGCGCTGCGAAAGTCAGCGTCGAACACAGGGCCACGCCCAGGCCGACGGCGCGAGCGAGGGGAAGCAGGGATGAGCGCATAGAGGGCCTCGATACGGACAATGATGGAATGAGGGCTCGATGGTGCAGCCCGCAAGGGGCGCGGGATTGAAGCAATGTGCTCGTTTTCGCGACCCGGCTTGCGAGCCCACGGCGCACGCGATCGGTTATAGACAGCCCGCCCCCTCGATCCCTAACATCCGCGTGCCACAGCGCCCGCCTTTTTTCAGTGGAAGCCCACCATGCCTTCAGACGTCCCTCACTATTCCTTCGCCTGGAGCCTGCTGTTACTGCTGGCCGACGTGCTCGCCTGGCACCTGCTCGCCGACCGCAATACCATGGCCCGCATCGTCATTCGTCTGCTCGGCTTCGTCGTCTACAGCCTGGTGATCATCAACGCCGGAGTCAGCCCGTTGGAAGCCCCGGCCTGGCCGGACAACAGCGCCATGCAATTTGGCGCCACGGCGCTGGCCATTGTCTGGTGGATGTACGCCGCGCGAACCCTGACCGTATTGCTGGGGTTGCTGCTGACCGGCCGCGTCGGCCACAGCGGACGCCTGTTGCAGGAGGTCATCGGTGCGGTGATCTTCCTGATCGCCATCGTCGCGGCGGCGGGATACGTGCTGCAGTTGCCAGTCAAGGGCTTGCTCGCCACCTCGGGCGCGATGGCGATCATCGTCGGCCTGGCCTTGCAGAGCACCCTGAGCGACGTGTTTTCCGGGATCATCCTCAACACCACCAAGCCGTATCAGGTCGACGACTCGATTTCCATCGACGGCATGGAAGGCAAGGTCATGGACATCGACTGGCGTGCCACGCACCTGCTGACCGGGGTCGGCACCATGGTGGTCATTCCCAACTCGGTGGCGGCCAAGGCCAAGATCGTCAACTTGAGCCGACCGGTCCATATTCACGGCGTGTCGATCAACATCATGATGTCGCCGCACATTCGCCCCCGCCGGGTGCTCGATGCCCTGGAACGCGCCCTGCAGGGTTGCAGCGCCCTGTTGCAGACGCCCAAAGCCCGCGCGGTGGTCAAGGACACCAGCCCCACCACGATTGAATATTCCATGACCGGTTTCATCAGCGATCTGGGCACCAAGAGCGATGTGCGCAATTTGCTGTTCGACCTGGCCTACCGTCATCTGGAAGCGGCCGGCATCGCCTGGCAATCGGAAACCACGGCCGAGGAGGTCTCACGCCCCCGGGCGCTGCTGGATGAGGTGAAGGTGTTTCGCACCAGCACCGCCGAAGAGAAGAATCAGCTGGCGCAGACCATGGTGTCCCGCGAGTACACCGCCGGGCAGACGATCATCGAGGTGGGTGAGGTGACTGACGGTCTGTTCGTCATCGCCACGGGGGTGGTCTCGGCCAACGTTCCGGACGGCAATAACATGGTCGAAGCCGGGCGCATGGGTCCCGGTGAGGTCATGGGCGAGCAGAGTGTGCTGTCGGACACGCCGTCGGAGGGGCGCTTTATCGCCCTGACCTCTTGTGTGATTTACCGGATCGACAAGGCGGCTACGCGCAAGGCGATGGAACAGCGGGTCGAGATCACCACGGCGCTGAATAAGCTTCAGGCGATCCGTCAGCAGACCAGCCAGCATGTGTTGTTGCGCAAGCCGGTGGCGGTCAAGAAGAGCAATTTTTTGGGGTGGTTGCAGAAGCGCTAGCGGGTTTGCGGTGCCTGACGGCAAAGGCCAGCTCAGGCACGGGTCGACACGCGGTCACTGGACCGTATGCCCGCCATTGTCGGCCAACAACTCCAGCACGTTCCTGGAAGCATTTTCCACGTGAAGCAAAGCCGCCGCACACGCCCCGTCCTCATCACGCAGCTGGATATTGCGCACGATTTCCTTCAGCTCGGCCAAGGTATGCGGCATCCGCCCCTCACGCCCAAGCGACAACGCCCGCAGCAGACTCACGCGATTGTTGAGCTGCTCAAGCATCCCCCCGACCACCCGGCTCTGCTCGATATCGAGGAGCACGTGATAAAAGCGCCGTTTGATGTCCAGCAATGCCGTGCCGTCGACACTGGTCGTGCGTGATTGCTCGGCGAACTCATCGAACACCTCGGCCAGTTCGCCGACGTCTTCATCCGTGGCATAACGCACGAAATTCCGCACGGCCAAGACCTCCAGAGCGCCACGCACGTCATAGATCTGCACGGCGTCCTTGGCGTCGACCGAGGCCACGTAGGCCCCGCGATGGGGCACTTGTTCCACCAGACCTTCGGCCTCCAGTTGACGCAACGCCTCGCGTAACGAGGTGCGGCTGACGTCCAAAGCGGTGTACAGCTGCTGCTCCACCAGTCGATCGCCGGGCTTGAAGCGGCCGGAGATGATTTCATTGCGCAGTGCATCCTGCACTTGATGTCGCAAAGACGACGCCTGGCGTAATACTTTCATGCTGTATTCCTGAAGACCTTTGAATGTCATGGCTGCGGCCCCCGCAAAGCGAGTGGCCGCCGAATCGAATCCGGGGGCCGATCCTCATGATCCGGCCCGCCGAGAGCAATCGTATTGTATTACAGGTCATTTCGGAAAAATAAATCAGCACTTCGTCTGCGTCACCACCTGCGCTGACCTTACAGTGGCAGGTCTACCCGGCGCGCATGGGTGGCCGTTGGCGTGCAAAACAGAACTCGTTGAGGCGATAAGTAATTGGCTGCAGGATAAAAATTGTACTAAAAGAAAATCAACCCATCGCTAACAGGAGCGCGTTTATGCCGCAACGCTCGTCATTAAAAGTATTCCCACTGGTCTTCCAGGAGGCGACGAGATACTTTGGTGGCTGCGCTGCGCAGAAGGGTCATTCCAGCACGTACTTGGCGCGGATACAGGTGAAAATGATTTCCCGATTTTTGAGACTGTCGTGCGCTGTCCTGTTACTCGCTGTCTCAGGGCTCTGCTGCACCGCAGATACAGCCGCAGCCCAGATCCGAGTGGTGACTGAAGAATTGCCGCCATACAACATGGCAGAAAACGGCAAAGTCACCGGCCTGAGTACGGAAATCGTGCAGGCAGTCATGGCCGGTGTGGGGCTCGACGCCAAGATCGAAATCCTGCCGTGGGCGCGCGCCTATGACCTGGCGCAACATGCCGACAACGTCCTGATCTATTCAATGGCGCGAACCCCAGAGCGCGAACATCTCTTCAAATGGGTCGGCGCCATCGCACCCACCACCTGGTTTTTATACAGCCTTTCCGAAAGACCTATCTGGCTTAAAACACTCGACGATGCACGTCAGTATCACATTGCGACCGTTAACAAGGACGTCGGTGAGCAGTACTTGATCGCCCACGGGTTCCAGGTCGGCAAAGAGCTCCAATCCAGTAGCATGTACGAGAACAACTACCGCAAGCTAAAGGTCGATCACGTTGAGCTGTGGATCTCCAACGAGCTCAACGCTATTAACCTGATGCGCAAAAATGGCGATGATCCCGAAACGACGATGGTGCGCTCCCTGCCGTTACCCGAGCTATCCAGCGAAGAAGGGCTGTACATGGCGTTCAGTCCAGGGACGCCAGAAGCAACCGTCGAACGATTCAGGACAGAACTGGATCGGATCAAGCGAGACGGTACCTATCAAGCTATCGTCAAAAAATGGCTCGAAAGCCCTTCACCTTGATCACGTCGGATAGAGACCCTACGCCCTGTTCTCCATGCAATGAACAACCCTACGAAGTGCAACTTCAACAAGGCGAGTTCCACAATCCGCTGAGTGGTATCGAGCGCCAAGGTAGACGCGATCGCGCCAGAGGCGAACCGTAAACCTGAGACTTTCGAAAGCCGCTGGCCGATGAAGAAGCGGTCAGGCGTGGCGCATGACCGCTTCGATCTGCTGCATGGCTGGCAGCAGGGTTTCGGCGATTTCCTCGGCCTTGGGCGTAGGCTGCATCTTGCGGTTGCGACGCAGGAACAGTGGATCATCGAAGCACTGACGCAGACGCACCAGCGAACCGCTCACGGCGGGCTGGCTCACGCGCAGATGGCGCGCGGCCTCGCTGACGTTGCGCTCGCGGAAAATCACCAGAAAGGTCAGCAAGAGGTTGAGGTCGATGCCCAAGAGGATGTCTTCGTTGAGGGACATGTCAGGCCGCCTTTTCGCTCGCTTCGACGACGAAGCTGTTGAAGTGCAGGTGGCTGATGGCGCCGCTCTGCAGCAGTTCCATGAAGCCATTGAGTTCGGGATGGGAGAAATGCGCGTGCATCTGGGTCTCGGACTGCCAGTAGCCGCTGACGATCCAGGACGTTTCGTCGAGGTTGCTGGGCACGAAGGTATAGGCGACACACGGGGTGGTGTTTCTCAGCACGTCGAGCATATGCGGTACGCGCGCGCCGATCTCACTGCAACGACCCTGGGTGGCGTGTATCTCTACGGTGTTGATGGCCGAAACAAGCATCATCCTCTCCTGCGACAAATGATCGGGTAAGTTTGACGTCCGGGCACGCGTGGATAAATCGCGTGTTCGGAGTTTCAGCATTGCGGATTAAGCGACAATTAAAGCGCACTTGAACGGTGGAATGTCATCTGTGGGAGCGCATTCATTCGCGAGAGGCCCCTACATCCGATGAATCTCTTTTGGATGTACCAGAGTCTCGCGACTGAATTCGCTCCCACAGGTTTTGAAGCAACCGGGCAATCCCGCCGCCCGGTTGATGCGTCAGAAATTACCTTTCAACGCGTCCAGCCCGCCCTGATAGATGCCCAGAAACAGCGCCTCAGCCTCGGCATCGGAAATGCCGTTCGGCGTAAACGAGCCCGACCACTCGACCAGCGCGGCCTGATCGCCCTCAGCTGTCACCTTCAGAGTCGCCATGTAATCCGTCACCGGGAACGGGCCCTTTGTGATCGAGTAGCTGTAGGTGCGGCCCTTCTCGTCAAAGGATTGCAGACGCTCGCTGATTTCAGCGCCGTCCTGGGTCGCCAGGTGACGCACGCGGCCACCGGCGTCGGACGCGCTCTTGGCAATGAACGGCAGCCAGTCCGGCAGGGAATGAAAACCGCCCACCAATTGCCAGACCGTGTCCGCCGAAACCGGGATACGCAGGGTTGCAGATGCTTTTGCCATGGTGCTGCTCCAATAAAAAATGTTCGATTAAATAGCCAGGCTGTCGACCACGCCGCCATCGACCCGCAAGGCCGCCCCGGTGGTAGCCGATGACAAGGGAGAGGCCAGATAGGCGACCAGATTGGCCACCTCATCGACCTCCGCTGCGCGCTGGATGATAGACGAAGGCCGGGCGCGACGGACAAAGTGATCGGCTTCATCGCGGGCGCTGCGACCGGACTCGGCAATCGCGTCTTTGAGCATTTCTTCGACGCCGTCGGTGAAGGTCGGCCCCGGCAGGATCGCGTTGACGGTCACACCAGTGCCCGCCAAGCGCTTGGCCAGGCCGTGGGACACGGCGAGATTGGCCGCCTTGGTGGTGCCGTAGTTGATCATGTTGGCCGGAATCGCCACGCCGGACTCGGACGAAACGAAGATCACCCGCCCCCACTTATTTGCCACCATGTCGCCGACGTAATGTCGCGCCAGGCGCACACCGGAGATAACGTTCGTCTCGTAGAAGCGGCTCCACTCCCCATCGGGGGTGTCGAAGAAATCCACTTCGTTGAAGATGCCCAGGTTGTTCACCAGGATGTCCGCACGAGGCTCGGCGGCAAACAGATGCCGGGCGCCTTCGGCAGTGCCGAGATCCGCCACCACGCCGCGCAATTGCGCTTCGGGCACGTCACGCTTGATGGCGGCGATAGCCTCCTCCACTTTCGCCGCAGCGCGGCCGATGATCACCACCGTCGCCCCCGACAGCGCCAACGCCTTGCCAATGCCCAGACCGATGCCGGCGGTCGAGCCGCTGACGATGGCCAGTTTTCCAGTCAAATCGATTTTCATCTTTGCACCTTGATATATGAGTTGGCCGGGATGACTGAGCAGCTCCCGTGACCTGTCACCAGAGGTGACCTTGAGGCAAAGCGTAAAGCCGTTAACAAAGACCGTCCAAGACGTAATTTGGAATAGTTGATACCTGCCAGGTCTAACACCCTTCAAAACGCCGTATCAGAGCCTGGTTCGCCCTTCAGTTGTGTGGGAAACGGCCGACTAACTTGTCAGACCCGATACAAATCCCGTGTATTGTGTCGCCCACGAAAAACAACACTGACGCCCGACGCCACACGACGACGGGTCAAACCGCAAGCTGATTCAGGCGCGCCCCCTTTGGCGCCGCCACTGCAAAGGAAGCCAGGATGATCGTCAACAACTCCTCGAATGCAGCGTTGGCGGCGTACGCCAGTTCCGCCCCGCGCAAGACTGTCGCCGACAGCAGCAGCGTCAATCGCTCGACCGATCAGAGCGACGACCACAGCCAGACCGGCAACACCGACTCGGTCAGCCTGTCCAGCACCTCCACCCAGTACAGCCATTCCATCGCCAACTACTCGCCCTTCTTCCCGGTGCGCTCGGGGATGGCCGCCGACGCCTTGGTGCTGGGCGTTTCCCAGCCCGGCGCGGTGTCCAGTTCCAAGGATTTGAGCTTCGCCGATGCCGCCACCGACGCGCGCAAACGCATGGATGACAAATACGCGCTGATGAACAATAGCGGCAAGCCGTACGATGGCACTGACACCGACCGCAATTCGTTGCTGGGCGATCTGGACCGTCGCTCGCTGTACGCCGTGGCGACTAACGAAGGCGGCAAGTTCAGCGACGATGAGCAGGCCGCAGCCAAGGGCCTGATGCGTCAGCAGGAGCGTCTGGCCAGCGGTTATTACAGCGGGCCAGCTGATCAGCAGAAGTATTTCACCGACCCCTACGCCAACGACCCGGTCGGCCGCGCCAAGGCGGCACTGGCGTTTCTGGACAACATGAGTCCCGAAGAAAAAGCCGCGCCTGAGTGGTTGTCCCAGCACCAGACGTTGAGTGATGCGCTGGCACAAAGCGGCAGCGATGACTCGACCACGACGAAAAAAGACAAGGGGCACTTCCACAACCTGTCGGAGATCCTCGCGGGGATCGACACCGATGGTTCGCAGAGCAAGGCGGCAGGTGACAAGGATTCGGGCGGGACGGTGTTCGAGCAGGTGAAGGCCGGGTTGCGGGCTGCGCAGTAATCCAACACACCCTGAATGATTGATCACCGCCTGAATAAACCTGTGGGAGCGAATTCATTCGCGAGAGGCCGGTACATCCGATAAACCTGTTTTGGATGTACTGCCATCTCGCGAATGAATTCGCTCCCACAGGGGATCATCGGCGTCAGTTGTATCGGGGCGCCCTCCCTGGCATTAACCCCGTCTTACTTGCTGAACGTGGTGTAACTGTTGATCAGGTTGCGGTAGTTCGGGATGCGCTGGGACAGCAGGTTGGCCAGGCCTTCCATGTCGTTGCGCCAGTCGCGTTGCAGCTCACAGGCCACGGCGAACCAGTTCAGCAGTTGCGCGCCGGCGGCAGACATACGCGCCCACGCCGCTTGCTGAACCACTTCGTTGAACGTGCCAGAAGCATCGGTGACCACGAACACGTCAAAACCTTCTTCCAGCGCGCACAGGGTCGGGAACGCCACGCAGACGTCTGTCACCACACCGGCGATGATCAGCTGTTTGCGGCCGGTGGCCTTGATCGCCTTGACGAAATCTTCGTTGTCCCAGGCGTTGATCTGGCCAGGGCGTGCGATGTACGGGGCGTCCGGGAACATCTCTTTAAGTTCAGGTACCAGCGGGCCGTTCGGGCCGGATTCGAAGCTGGTGGTCAGGATGGTCGGCAGTTTGAAGAACTTGGCGCAGTCGGCCAGAGCCAGCACGTTGTTCTTGAACTCGTTCGGCGTGAAGTCCTGCACCAGCGAGATCAGACCGGTTTGGTGGTCGACCAGCAGAACGACGGCATCGTTGATATCCAGACGCTTGTAGGGAACGGTCATGATTGACTCCATTGAGTGAGTGACATGTGTGTTTCTTCATTGCCCAAGGGTCTGCGAACCACGCCGCCCCAAGGCCTCGCCGGTGTGCACCGACGAGGGTTTCATGCGCGTTTCAACGGTGGATCAGAACGCGAAGCACGAGCAGCCGAACGCACCCCAGAAACCCTGGAAGTCGCTGACCGGGGCCTTGGACAAGCGCGCCTTGTCATGGCTGTGGGCATGCACACCGCACGGCCCGCTGCACTGGTGCACGGCAGCGGCCATCGGTGCGCCCTGCCGCCAGTGACCCGGCACTTTCGCCACCGGCGACCAGTCCGGCAGGACTGGCACGGTCGGCGGCGCTAGGTCTTCGAACTCGTGGGTGGCGTAGACCACCTTGCCGTCGACGACGGTCAGCACTGACTCGATCCACTTGATCGACTCTTCCGGCACGCTGAAGAAGTCCTGAGACAGGGCCACCACGTCCGCCAGCTGGCCGACCTTGATCTGGCCTTTCTTGCCCTGCTCGGAGGAGAACCAGGCGCTGCCACGGGTGAACAGCTCAAGCGCGGTTTCGCGAGACAGCCCTTCCGGATACAACTCAAGGCCGCCGACGGTGCGACCGCTGACCATCCAGTACAGCGAAGTCCACGGGTTGTAGCTCGACACGCGCGTGGCGTCGGTGCCAGCGCCCACCGGCACGCCTTCGGCCAGCATGCGCTTGATCGGGGGCGTGGCCTCGGCGGCACGCTTGCCGTAACGGTCGACGAAGTACTCACCCTGGAACGCCATGCGGTCCTGGATGGCGATGCCGCCGCCCAGTGCTTTCACTCGCTCGATGTTCTTCGGCGAAATGGTTTCGCAGTGGTCGAAGAACCACGGGATGCCGCCGAACGGGATGTCACTGTTGACCTTCTCGAACACGTCGAGCATGCGCGAGATCGATTCGTCATAGGTGGCGTGCAGGCGAAACGGCCAGCGGTGCTCGACCAGATGACGCACGACAGGCTCAAGGTCCTGCTCCATGCCTTGCGGCAGGTCCGGGCGGGGTTCGAGGAAGTCTTCGAAGTCGGCTGCCGAGAAGGTCAGCATTTCGCCGGCGCCGTTGTGACGCAGGAAATCGTCGCCCTGATGCAGCTTGACGGTGCTGGTCCAGTGCTTGAAGTCAGCCAGTTCTTCTTTCGGTTTCTGGGTGAACAGGTTGTAGGCGATGCGCACCGTCAGCTGCTTGGCCTCGGCCAGCTGGGTGATCACCTGGTAGTCATCCGGGTAGTTCTGGAAGCCGCCACCGGCGTCGATGGCGCTGGTCAGGCCCAGACGGTTCAGCTCGCGCATGAACTGACGGGTCGAGTTGACCTGGTATTCCAGCGGCAGCTTCGGCCCCTTGGCCAGCGTGGAGTATAGAATCATCGCGTTGGGACGGGCGACCAGCATGCCGGTCGGATCGCCATTGCTGTCACGCACAATCTCACCGCCCGGCGGGTTCGGCGTGTCGCGGGTGTAACCGGCCACGCGCAGGGCGGCGCGGTTGAGCAGCGCACGATCGTACAAATGCAGCACGAATACCGGGGTGTCCGGCGCGGCCTGGTTCAGCTCTTCGATGGTCGGCAGGCGTTTTTCAGCGAACTGGAATTCGTTCCAGCCACCGACCACGCGCACCCATTGCGGCGTCGGTGTGCGGTCTGCCTGTTCCTTGAGCAGGCGCAAGCCGTCGGCCAGGGACGGCACGCCTTCCCAGCGCAGTTCCAGGTTGTAGTTCAGGCCGCCACGGATCAGGTGCAGGTGCGAGTCGTTGAGGCCGGGGATCATCGTGCGCTTGTGCAGATCGATGACCTGCGTGGCGTTGCTGCGCAGGGCCATGATCTCGGCATCGCTGCCCACGGCAACGAACTTGCCCCCGCTGATGGCCACGGCACTGGCCCTGGGTTTTTCCTGATCGACCGTGTGAAAGTTACCGTTGAAGAGAATCAGATCGACGTTCATCGCGCCTCCGGGGGCAGAAGATTTGGACGCACCGACCGCAAAGCCGGTGACAGGGAGTGAAGAAAGGATCGCGGCGGCGGCGCTGAGCAGTGAGCCCTTGGCGACGAAATCGCGACGCTCGGTGCTGGCAGGCAGATCCTCGTTGGCGTCATCCTTCATGATCGGCGCCTGCAGCCGGCTCAGGTCTGGCGTTCAGCCAGGGCGCGGCCAGTCGGGTGGCCTGAGGCATCAGCAGATACACCACCAGCAGCACGATGGTCACGGTGACCAGCGCGGTGCTGATCACGTAGTTGCCCAGTGGCGGGAAGGCGCGAAACACCGGCCCCCACAGCAGCGGGATCAGCAGGGTCAGCGGGCAGATCACGAAAAAGGTCACCACGGCCTGCTTCCAGCGCGGCGGCGGTGGCGTGTCGCTGGCGGGCACGAACCAGAATTCGTTGTGACGATTGACCTCGGTGAAGTCGCCATCGGCCAGCATCGGTGCGGCCTCGGCGACCAGTTCGCGGCGCTGGGAGGAGTCGAGCCAGCTCTGCATCACATCGGTCGAACAGAAGCGCAGCACGCAGGTAAACATGTGCAAACCGTCCGCCTTGCCGCGAATGACATCGACCCCCAGATGCCCGGGATAGGTGCTGGCAATCGCCACGGTGCGGCGTAACCAGGCTTCGTATTGCGCCTCAAGGCCCGCCTTGACGCGGTGCTTGACCACCAGCGTGACGATCTCGTCGGATGAGAGTTTCGACGTCGGGGTGACATCGGCGGAGATGGCGGAATCAGGCATAGCGAAGCGCTCCCGGGAGACGGACTTTGAGCGCCAGACGGCCAGGTCCGGCGATCAGCACACTGGCAAAGATGATGATGAGCAACCAGCCGAACTGCCCCTGCTCCACGCTCCACTCGCTGTGCACCACGACCAGCGCCACCAGCAGTAGAAACAGAATAGGCAAGCACGCCAGACGCGCCAGCACGCCGGTCAGAATCAGCAGCGGGCACAGCACTTCGGCAAAGATCGCCATGCTCAGGGTCAGCGCCGCGCCCATGTGAAACGGGTCTTCGATCAGCACCATTTGCGCCTTGAAGTCCAGCAGCTTGGGCAGCCCGTGAACGAACAGCAGAAACGACGCACCGCTGGTCCGCAGAAACAGCAGGCCCAGGTCTTGCGAGCGGTCATTGAAAGTCGAATAGCTCATTGCCCACCAACACCTTCATCGGAAATCGCCACGGCGTGAAGACGGCCAGGGGCGAGGAATGAAGACATAGTGTCGCGCTGGGACTTCAGGGTCTTGAACAGACGTGCTGCGGATGGATGCTTTGTGCGGGTGGGAATTGTTACCCGTTTTTGAGGGGGGAGCCGGTCAACTCCGGGCTCCCATCGGGCATGGGGTCCAATGCCTCAATTGGCGTCCTGCACTTGCCCCTTGCGCTCCATGATCATCCGCTCCCCGCTCTGCTGACGTTGCTGTTGCAGGGGATCGCTGGAAACAGCGGGCTGCGTGGCCGTGCCACCGGTGCCTTGGCGCAATGCAGGGTTGGTGGTCTGAGTGTTGCTGCCATTCGTACTGTTGGCGTTCGTGCCATTGGCGTTTGTGCCATTGGTGCCGCTTGCGTTCGTGCCGTTGGCATTGGTGCCGTTGGTGCCCGTGGCGTTGGTGTTGCTGCTGTTACTGCCGTTGGTGTGGGCAGCGTCGGTACCGTTAGCGTTCGTCCCGTTGGTGCCATTGGCGTTGGTATTGCTGCTGTTGCTGCCATTGGTGTGGGCTGCATTGGTGCCGTTGGCGTTGGTGCCATTGGTTCCGGTGGCATTGGTGTTGCTGCTATTGGTGCCATTGGTGCCGGCAGCGCCGGTAGCCGATGAGCCACTGCCCGCGGCCCCAGCCCCGGCCGCTCCCCCACCCGCGGCACCCGCGCCACCGCCCCCGCCACCAATGCCTGACGCGGCAATCATCAGCGGGGTAGCCTCGAAAGACTGCGCCATGGCGCCCATGGAGGCCGTCGCCGCAGTCATCAACACCAGGTGCATCAATACCTTGCGTGAACCGATCATCATCGCGTCTCCAGAATGACTGCAGAGGGTCTGTTGGTTCGAAACCGGACAAGCGACAGCGTTCGATTTATTACGCGAGCGGCCGCTCAGAGCGGGCATTGCATGTGGGTGGTCTGCCACAGCGGGTCATCTTCGACGTCGATGATCGCGAACCCCTGACGCTGCCAGAACGCGATGGCACCGGGCAGAAACGGATGGGTGTGCAGGTAAAGCACCTCAACGCCTTGCCCGATGGCGGACGCTTTCAAAGCCGTGAACAGCCGTGCGGCAAGGCCCAGGCGTCGTACAGCGGGGTCGATGAACAGCCGCACGACCTCCACCACCCGAAGGCGCTGGTAATCGAGCTGGGAAAAGCGCCCGTCGTAAGGCAGATAACCGATGGCGCCTAGCAGCCGGTCACCCTGACGAGCGATCAGAAATCGCCCGCCGCCGGCGTTGAGGTAAGTGCTTGCGAAATGCTGCAGGTCGTCCGGCATCACGGCGTCCAACATCGGGAACATCGCGGATCGAGCCCGCATAACGAAATCCACGACTTCGGGGATTTCGTCGGGGCGGATTTCATTGATCTGGATGGGGTGCGATTGCAGAGACATCGGTGAGGGCTTCGAGCGAAATACCGATCATATCAGCCTCACGGCCCAGCCCGTACTTAAGCTGGCATCGAACCTGTAGGAGACGTCGGAGGTTACGACGGCAGCGACAGCGGTTAGATCTGACACATCGCGTTCGCGGCTGTCGCACAGCTCCGGCAGCTCCTACAAGGTTATTGCTCGTCACAATACTGTGGCTGCCACAGACCCTGTAGGAGACGTCGGAGGTTACGACGGCAGCGACAGCGGTTAGGTCTGACACATCGCTTTCGCGGCTGTCGCACAGCTCCGGCAGCGCCTACAGGGTTCGTGCTCGTCACTATGCTGTGGCTGCCACAGACCCTGTAGGAGACGTCGGAGGTTACGACGGCAGCGACAGCGGTAGGTCTGACACATCGCTTTCGCGGCTGTCGCACAGCTCCGGCAGCTCCTACAAGGTTATTGCTCGTCACAATACTGTGGCTGCCACAGACCCTGTAGGAGACGTCGGAGATTACGACGGCAGCGAATGCGGTCTGTCAGATCCTCATCGGAGACCATCCTGCCCTAATAACGAGGCTTTACCGCCTTCCAGTCCGGTTTGTATTTTTGCATCTGCTTCACGTCATCCCTGGAGCGAATGCCGCACGTCAGGTACTGATCGTTGAGCTTGCCCAACTGGTCGTAATCCAGCTCCAGGCCCAGCCCAGGATCACGGGTGATCTTCACGCAGCCATCGACGATCGGCAGTTTGCCGCCCTTGATCACCTCTTCATCCGGCTCTTGCCACGGGTAGTGGGTGTCGCAGGCGAAATCCAGATTCGGCACCGCTGCCGCCACATGGGCCATGGCCATCAGGCTGATGCCCAAGTGCGAGTTGGAATGCATCGACACACCCAGCCCGAAGGTTTCGCACATTTTCGCCAGTGCCTGGGTGTCGCGCAGGCCGCCCCAGTAATGGTGATCGGCCAGAACGATCTGCACGCTGTTCTGCGCCACGCTACGGCGGAACTCGTCGAAATCGGTGACCACCATGTTGGTCGCCAGCGGCAGCCCGGTGCGCCGGTGCAGCTCGGCCATGCCATCGAGGCCTGGGGTCGGGTCTTCATAATATTGCAGGTCATCGCCGAGTAATTCGGCCATGCGAATGGAGGTATCCAGCGACCAATTGCCATTCGGATCGATACGCAGCGGGTAGCCGGGAAACGCCTTTTTCAGCGCCTTGATGCATGACACTTCGTGCTCCGGGGCCAGTGCGCCGGCCTTGAGCTTGATGCTCTTGAAGCCATACGCCTCGATCATCCGCCGCGCCTGAGCGACGATCTGCGTTTCGCTCAGGGCCTCCCCCCAACTGTCCGGCGCATAGGGCGAATCGGCGTGCTGCGCATACTTGAAAAACAGATACGCACTGAATGGCACCTGATCGCGCACCGCGCCCCCGAGCAAGTCCACCAGCGGCAGGTTCATCGAACGCGCCTGCAGGTCGAGAAACGCCACTTCGAACGCCGAATAGGCGTTGCTCACCGCCTTGCTCGCATGAGAGCCCGGCGCCAGCTCGGCCCCGGCGATGCTTGCCGGTTTGTGCGCGGCGACTGTGGCCTTGACCACGGCCTTGAGCTGCGCGAGGTTGAACGGGTCCATGCCAATCAACTGGCTCTGCACCTGCTGCTGGATCGCCAGCGCCGGAGCATCGCCGTAGCTTTCGCCCAAGCCGATGTAGCCGTTGTCGCTTTCTATTTCGATGATCGAACGCAGGGCGAAGGGTTCGTGGATGCCGCTGGCGTTGAGCAGCGGTGGGTCGCGAAATGCGATCGGGGTGACAGTGACGCGCGTGATTTTCAAAAGACTTCTCCCGGTCAATCAGGGTTTGAGGCTTGGGTTGGAGCTCAGGGAACTGGCGGCGCGCAACGAAGCGGCCGGTTCAAGCGGGAGGCGATGCGGGTCGCCTTTGGGCGTGGTGCGGGCGAAGAAGATCACCACCGCAGCCACCAGCGAGGTAATCGCCAGGCCATACAGACCGCCCTGAATGGAGCCGGTGGTCTGCTCCAGAAAACCGAAAGCCGTGGGCGCGACGAACCCGCCCAGGTTGCCGATGGAGTTGATCAGGGCAATCACTGCTGCGGCGATGCGCGCATCCAGATAGCCCTGGGGAATGGGCCAAAACAACGCCGACGCGGCCTTGAACCCTATCGCAGCAAAGCAGATGGCGACGAAGGCAAATACCGGCCCGCCGACGGTGGACATGAACATCCCGCACGCCGCGATCACCAGGGTCACCGCGACCCACGCCTGCTGATGCTTGAAGCGCGCGGCCAGGGCGGCGAAGCCGTACATGGCGACGATGGAAATGATCCACGGAATCGAGTTGAACAGGCCGACTTCGAAGTCGCTCATGCTGCCCATTTTCTTGATCATGCTGGGCAGCCAGAACGTCGCGCCGTAGATCGTCAAGGCCACCGAGAAATAGATGAAACAGAACAGCAGAATCTGCCGATCCGCCAGCAGCTTGAAGATCGACGGTTTGACCACCTGCGCCGCCTCACGGGCCCGTTGTTCCGCTGCCACCGCACTGATCAGTGCGCTCTTCTCTTCTTCGGTCAGCCATTTCGCTTCGCGAGGGTGAGACTGCAGCCAGAACCAGACGAAACCGCACAAGGCAATCGAGGCAAACCCTTCGATCAGAAACATCCACTGCCAACCGTGCAGGCTCAGGCCGTTAATGCCCAAGAGCGCTCCGGACACGGGCCCGGAAATCACCGACGCCACTGCCGAGCCGCTGAGGAAGATGGCCATGGCCTTGCCGCGCTCAGTCGAAGGCAACCACTGGGTGAAGTAATAAATGATGCCGGGGAAGAAGCCTGCCTCCGCGGCGCCGAGGATGAAACGCAGCACATAGAAGCTGGTTTCGCCGCGCACGAAAGCCATCGCCATCGCCGCCGCGCCCCAGGTGAGCATGATCCGCGTCAGCCAGGCGCGGGCGCCGAAGCGCTGCAGCAGCATGTTGGAGGGCACTTCAAACAACGCGTAACCGACGAAGAACAGACCAGCGCCCAGCCCGTAAGCGGCTGCGCCGATGCCCAGATCGGTTTCCATGTGGCTGCGCACGAAGCCGATGTTCACCCGGTCGATGTAGTTGACGATGAACATGATGACGAACAGCGGCAACACATGCCGTTTGACCTTGACGGCCGCACGGGCAAGGACCGCAGGCGAGGATGGGGTATTCAAGTGGCAACTCCCGTTCATTGTTTTTTTGGGGATGTGCCGATGATGGACTGGGGTATTGTTCCCGTCTAATCTAGATTGACTGTCGATTGATACCCGGAATATATCAATGTTCGAACTGGCCCAACTGCGCTGCTTCACCACGGTGGCGACCGAGCTCAACTTTCGCCGCGCCGCTGAGCGCCTGAACATGACCCAGCCGCCTCTGAGTCGGCAGATCCAGTTGCTGGAGCATCATCTGGGCGTCGACCTGTTTACCCGCAGCACCCGCAGCGTCGCCCTCACCGCCGCCGGGCGCGCGTTTTTCATCGAAGCCCAGCACTTGCTGGAACGCGCTCAACAAGCGGCCATCGCCGCCCGGCGCTTTGCCGAAGGCGACATCGGCTCGGTGACGATCAGCTTCGTCGGCAGCGCGGTGTACGAGTTTCTGCCCCGGGTCATCGCCGAAGCGCGGCTGAAGCAGCCCCACGTGAAAATCTCCCTGACCGAGATGAATACCTACTCCCAACACGAAGCCCTGCGCGCGCGACGCATCGATCTGGGCATCGTGCGGGCGCCGCTGCTGCAATCGGGCTACGAGACCGAATGCCTAGTGCGCGAACCTTTCGTGCTGGCAGTACCGAGCAGCCACCCGTTGGCCAGCGCCCAAACCGTGAGCGTGCAGGACCTCGATGCCCAGCCGTTTCTGATGTATTCGCACTCGGCCTACCCGCCATTCAACGAACTGCTGACCGGCACCCTGCGCTCGGCTCAGGTTGCGCCCGAATACGTGCAATGGCTGGGTTCGTCGCTGACCATTCTGGCGCTGGTCAACGCCGGTATGGGCCTGGCGCTGGTGCCCCGCTGCGCGACCAATGTGGTGTTCAAGAACGTGGTGTTTCGCGACATCGATCTGGGCGAAGGGGTGCAGAGCGAGCTGCATCTGGTGTGGCGCTCGGACAACGACAACCCGGCGTGCATGATGTTGCTGGAGGCGATTCGCGCGGCGGTCAGGGCGCAGATCGAATGATCTGTAATTCCCGGATGGCCCTCGTTATGATCGGAGCCCATGACCCCCACACTGCCGATCCGCTCCCCCTGCCCGCCCGGCGCCTGCATCTGCGACCGTGAACGTCTGCTGGAAACCACCGGCACGGATCTGCGCATCCTCAACCTGACCCGTCAGGAAGAAAAACGCCTGCTCGATCGACTGGAAAACATCGCCAGCCTCGATGACCTGGAACACATGCAGCGGCGCATGTTCCAGCTGCTGGGCATCCGCCTTGAGATCGGCCCCGGCTTCAACGAAGTGCGCACCATGCGTGGCATCGCCATCGACATCGCCGACCTGCCGGGCATGTGCCGCAAGACCCGCGCAGCGATTCCCGCCGCCATCCGCCGAGGCCTGGAAAAACGCCCCGAGATCGCCTGGCGGTTGCTGGATGCGCATGACCTGTTGCGGGATGCGTGAGATAGCGACACGTTTTCTGTGGGTTCAAACCAGACTCAGCCGCCACGCGGTTTAACCCGTGGGAGCGAATTCATTGGCTATGTCTGCGTTAATTGTTGCGCAGGTTCATAGCCAAGCGCTTCCTTCAGCAAAATCAATGGGTTGAGCTG